>DATLIF010000493.1:0-10133 GCA_035539575.1 Fimbriiglobus sp.
GGGGAGAATGGTACGCAATCAACGCGAGCCGGTATCAGTCCCGGTTCGCCGATACAAACCGCCGGGTGCCAAGCCGTGGGCATGGCACCCGAGCGACACCGCAGTGCCGCGGCCGGGACGGCCGCGGTCCCGGGGCCGTACAATCCCCCGGTATGCTCTACCGCGCGCTTCTCCGGCCGATCCTCTTCTCCCTCGACGCCGAGCGGGCGCACGAACTCGCCCTGCGCTCCGCGTCGGTGCTGGCCCGGTCGCGGCTCCTGTGTCGCGCGGTCCACGATGTGCTTGCCCGGCCGCGGCCGCGACCCGTGACGGCCCTCGGGCTGACCTTCCCGAACCCGGTCGGGCTGGCCGGCGGCATGGACAAGAACGCCGTCGCCCCGCTGGCGTGGTGGGCGTTCGGCTTCGGGTTCGCTGAACTCGGCACCGTCACGCCTCGCCCACAACCCGGCAACGAGCGCCCGCGGATGTTCCGCTTCCCGGGGGAGTACGCCATCGTCAACCGGATGGGGTTCAACAACGACGGGGCCGCGGCCCTGGCGGCACGGCTGGCGCGACTTGGACAGTTGCCGTTCCCGGTTGGGGTGAGCGTCGGCAAGAACAAGGACACCCCGGCGGAGCGGTCCGCCGACGACTTCGCGCAGGCCGCCGCGGTGGTCGCCCCGCACGCGGACTTCGTGACGGTCAACGTCAGCTCGCCGAACACCCCGGGCCTGCGGGCGCTCCAGAACGCCGACGACCTGGGCCGGCTGGTGGAGGCGGTGCGCGCCGCGGCCGGGGCGAAGCCGGTGCTGGTGAAGGTGGCACCGGAACTGGCTGGCGACGACCTGGCCGCGGTGCTGGACGCGGCACTGACCGCCGGGACCGCCGGGGTGATCGCGACCAACACCCTCTCGACAGCGGGCCGGCCGGAGTTGCCGCAAGGCGGACTGAGCGGCCGGCCACTGCGCGAGCTGGCGCTGCGGCGGGTGGCCGAGGTCCGCCGTCGGGTCGGCGACCGCGCGGCGGTGATCGGCTGCGGCGGCATCGACGATGCAGCGTCGGCACGGGCGATGCTCGACGCCGGGGCAGACCTGGTGCAGCTCTACACCGGGCTGGTCTACGAGGGGCCGTTCGCCCAGCCGCTGCTTGAGACTGCATCAGGTCGGCCCAAGATATGCGAACCGCGGCACCGACCGGCCGTCGTAAGTAACTGTCTCCACGAACATCGCCAGTGGCCGCACCCATATCCCGCCGTCGCCGTAGAGCGGCCGGTACACGACGTGCCACTCCCGCGTCTCGCTGTGCCGGGCGACGCCGAGCACCTCGTACTCGTTCCCCTTGAAGTGGCGGTATCGCCCGGGCTGAACGGCTTCGGGCACAGATGACATCTCGGCTCCTCGTGGTGGCCACGCCCGGAATGTGTGGCCGCGTCAATGGTCGGTCGGCGGAATCCGTCGCGGCGGCTTTGACACACTCAAACGGCGAACTAACCTCCGCATGACGAGGGTTGGTGCCCGCGACCTTCGGCGCGATCGAAGCCCCGAACCGTTGCCACGGCCTACCCCGGAGCCGCCGGATGCGCTTGCCCTTCGTCCGCCTCGCCCTCTCTGCTCTCGCCGTGACCTGGATCGCGTCGCCGGCCCGCGGCCAGTTGACCAGCGGCAACGCGACGTTCACCCAGCTCGCGTACCCCGGGCAGGAATCCGAACCCTTATATTTCTCCGAGTTCCGCCCCGAGGGCGCGAGCACTACCAACCACCTGTCCGCGCAGTGGCTGTTCTACCGGGTGGCCGGCGACACCAAGGAGCGGGCGTTCGGGGGTTACACGAAGAGCGACGGCGGCCAACTGACCCTCACGAACACCGTTGCTCCGTCCGGCGACGCGATGACCTATGCGTTCACGGAGCAAGCCTCGGGCGGGGCGACCCGGTTCACCGCCGACTGGACGATCCAGCTCAGCGACGGGCAAGCGGCCGGGGAGGCGACGCTCTCCCACTCGGTGACGATCACCAACCCGACGGCGGCCCCGCTGACCATCTCCCTCTTCCACTTCCTCGATTACGACCTGACGGGCGAATTCGATGGCCACTCCGCGACCGCGGACCTGAGCGGGATGACGATCACCCGCGGATCGGCCACCGGCACGTATACCCCGTTGACCGCGGCCACACACTACCAGTCTGACGCCTACGGGACGATCGATACGACCCTGAACGACGGCGGGATTTCGATACTGAGCGACGGCGATTCGACGTTCACGAACGGCGACTGGATCGGAGCCTACCAGTGGGATCTGGTGATCCAGCCCGGCCAGTCGTTCACGGTCGAGTTCGAGATGGGGGTCAGTCCGGTCCCCGAGCCGGGTCTGGTCCTCACGCTGGCCGCGTGCGGGCTGGGACTGGCCGGCCTCGCACGCCGCGCCCGACCGGTGGCCCGCGGTTAGTCCCACGTCACGGGCCTGGTGGTGCAACGGACGCGGGGGTCAGAACCGTGATCCCGGTGAACCGGCGGAAGTCGCCGTCGTTGAACGTCAGCAGGTGGGTGACGCCGTAGACGTGCATCGCCGCCACCAGCCGGGCGTCGTGGGCATTCTTGCCAAGCACGGCGTGGGCGACGACCAGACGCTCCCACTCGGGAAGGATGGCCGGGGTGTCGTCCAGAATCGTGAATTGCGCTCGCAACTTGACCAGTTCAGCCGCCGTAGCGGTCGGGGTCAGTCCGTGTCCGTTCTTGTCGGCTGGGCGGGTGGCTACGGACCAGAACTCGTACAGGTTCTGTGGCATCAAAACCAACTCATCCCCGTTCCGCAGCAACTGCGACATCGCGGCCCGGGCGAGAGCGTTGTTCGCATCGCTCGGGTTCAGGAGGCGGATCAGGAGGTTTGTGTCGCACAATATCCTCATTCGCCTCGCCCCTCGTAGATCGACTCACGACTGTCGTCCACGAACGGCGGGGCCGGCGGGCGGGGCGCGTTGACCCACTCATTGAACAGCCTCAGTCGCTCCTCGACGGAGAGCTGATGTGGGGGAACGGGCGGTGTCCCACCCGCGGCGGGCAAGGCGACCCGTAGCCCGTCCACCAGGTGTCGTAGGCTTGCGACCACCGGGGCGGGCAACCCGGTCACGTCGATGGTTTGTGGCTCGGTCATGTCTCGTCCCTCCTCCCGCCCCATTCTACTCCGCCGCCACGCGTTGCAGGTCGGCCCGCGTCCCCTCGTAGGTCTCGGCGAACGCCAGCGCCTTCGGGTCCGGTTCCTCGCCGGCCGCGGCGCAGGCTTGCGCGTACACCGCCGGCCACCAGTTGTCGTGGCTTGTCAGCCCCTGGGCCTTCACCGCCGCCCAGTTGCTCAGGATCTTCGACCACGCCGCGTCGCCGTACGCCAGCGCCTTCTGCAACGTGCCGAACTCCGGGACGTACCACTGCCGGCCGATCTGGCTGTGCAAGACCTCGTCGGCCCAGTCGAAGTCCTGGATCGTCGCCGCCAGCGGCACGCCGGACTCGTGCGCGACCTCGAACTCGTAGCGCTTGCCGGTCTTCGGCATCAGCCCCTGCTCGATGAAGTACAGGACGCCGTGCCGTTCCATCGGCGAACACTCCGTATTCAGCCGGTACGACCAGTTCCAGGTGATGCGGGCCTGCGTCCAGTCCACGCCCAGCGCGACGAACCCGACCTCGCCCATCATCGCGTGACGCGCCTCGTCCCAGACCTGTCGGCTCATGTCCCGGTAGTACCCCCACGGCTTGCCCGGCGTCTGCGCGAGGATCGACGCCATCATCTCCGGCACGTCGATCTCCCGCAGCCGCTTGTACAGCATCATGACGACCTTCGCCTTCGCGGGCATCTCCTCGCTGTACAGGAACGATTCCGCGTTCACCCCCTGGTTCCACAGGTCTTGAAACCGCTCGTCCCGCTTCGGGACGGGGTCGTAGACGTAGGGGGTCGCGGAGTAGTGGCGTGCGACAGGCTGACCGGATTCTGGTTCGGTGCCATCCAACCCGCCCGCGGCCATCAGTAGGTCTGTCAGCACATCCTGCCACGGCTGCGGTGCGCCCGTACCCAGCGCCCGGACGGCATCGCGGCCGAACAGGATCATGTCCTGCAACTCCAGCCGGGCGAAGCGCAGCACCCGACGACTCGGGGCGTCAGTCAGTGGGTTGGTGTCGGCGACGTAGCGCTGGCAACCCGCTTCCAGCAACCGCACCGCGACGACGTACACGCCGTGGAGCAGTTCCACCGTCGTCGGTGCCGCCAGGATCTCGTCGAAGAACGCCTCCAGCGCCGGGTGCGGCACGTCCTCCAGTCCCAGCGGCGGCTCACGCATCTCCCCGACCCGCGTCCGCAGGGCCGTGACGTGCTCGGCACACAGGTACGCATGGTGCGCGAATGCGGTCTTCAACTCATAAATTGGCTCCGCAGTAATCCGGGCTGTCAGGATCTCGTGCAGCCGCTTGAAGGCGTAGTGGAACCGCTTCAACCGGCGGACGCACTCCTCGACGCCCAGGCCCGGCTTCGCCGCCTCCGCGACGGTCGCCAGCCCGGCCAACTGGGGTAAGCCCTTGTACGACTGATAGTTGGGGAGAGGATTTGGGTCAGACATGGGAACCTCCGAGACTGGTCGGCCGGGCGTGTGGGGTAGTGTTGCGTTCGGAACGTAGTTCTCAATGTTCGGACGAGAATTTAGGGATTACGGCGTTCGGGTAGGCCGGGATGATTTTAAGAATTCTTTTGTGGAACTCGAAAAATCGTTTTGGGCGTCTAAGCCGTCGTAATTACCATTAACCCCGTTTCCGCGAAGTAACGCCGACTATCCGGCATTTTCCCTCCAGATCGCGCCACCGGGTTATTCACCGGCGGGGAGAAATTGCAATGCGGCTTCGTCCATTCCTGATGGGACTGGCCACAGTTGTGGCTGTCCTGGGGCTCTCCGCGAGTGACGCGAAGGCCCAGTACACCTGGACGAGTAGTTCAACCGACCCGAACTGGTTGCTGCTCGACAACTGGAACCTCTTCGACTTCCCGGGGGACACCAACAGAGCAGGTGTGCAGGAAGGATTGGCGACCGACACGGCCCTGATCGGAGCCCGCGCGTTCGCCGGTCCGATCGGGATCAATTTCGCGGACGGCGGAGGCGATGGGGCCAGTGTCAGTATTGGTGGTACCGGCCCCGCGAACGCTCAGGGGCGGTTGACCCTCAGGGCTTTCGGGCTGAACGGCGGGGCTGGCCTGACCGTCGGCAACAACGCGGTCGGGGCCTCGGCCGGGCAGTACAACGGCATCCTTCAGTTGGACGGGGCGCAGTCCGCGACTGGGTTTGTGAACAATGCCATCCTGAGCAACACCGTTGCCAACCAGACGCTCACCATCGCCCGGAACGTCGTCGCGGGCAACGAAGTCAACGCCGACATGGCGATCCGGATCAACAACGCCGCAAGCATTATCGAGCTCAGCGGCAACTCGACCATCGACATCCAGACTCAACTCGTGATGTCCACGGCCGTCGATCGGCGGATGACCGTTCAGGGGGCCGGCACCGTCATCCTCGGGGCAGACAACACCCTGGGATACACCGCGGCGTTCGGGCAAGGAACCTACGTCGGCCTCCAGGGCGGCTGGACGCTCAACAACGGCGCCATTCTGCGGGTGGCCGGGAACAACAACCTCGGCATTAACCCCGCCGCCGTGACGGCCAACTACTTCCAGATGGCCAACGGCACCCTGCGGGCGGACGCGGGCTTCACACTGGACAGCAACCGCGGGATCACCCTGACGACGGCCGGCCAGTCCGGTACGCTCCACGTCGAGGGGGCGGCCAACACCCTGACCTACGACGGGGTCATCACCGGGGCTGGCAACTTCACCAAGGCTGGGGCCGGCACGCTGGTCCTCTCCCAGCCGCAGACCTACACCGGCGGCACCACCACGATTAGCGGCGGCACCTTGCGGTTGATCGGCGGGGCCAACCGCCTGCCGACCGTCACTGCCGTTAACTTGTCCGGCGCCAACACGGTTCTCGACACCACCGACCTGAACCAGACCCTCACCGGTCTCAGCGGGGGCGTTAGTTCGTCTGTCGTGCTCGGGACCGCCGCCCTGACCATCAACACCACCAACGCCGCCCCAGGGGTGTTTGCAGGGGCGATCACCTCGGCCACCGGCGGGTCTTTGGTCAAGGACGGCTCCGGCGTCCTGATCCTGACCGGGGATGGCAACGCCTACAACGGTGGGACCACGATCACGGCCGGTTCCCTGCGGATCGGCAACAACAGCACCACCGGGGCGATCACCGGGGCGATCGTCAACAACGGCAACCTGGAGATCAGCCGGTCGAACGATGTGACCTTCGCGAACGATGTCAGCGGGACCGGGACGCTCACCAAGTCGGCGGGCGGGGTCACGACCCTGAGTGGAACCAACACCTATGGCGGCGCCACTTCCATTCTGGGTGGCACCCTGGCGATCGACTCCGACGCCCGCATCGGCACCGTGCCCGGTGCGGCGACGGCCGGCCACCTGGTCCTCAACGGCGGCGCTCTGCGGGCCGACGGCACCTTCACTCTGAACACTAACCGCGGTATCGCCCTCGGGCCGACCACCGGCACCGGCACCGGCACCATCAACGTCGCGCCCACGTTCACCCTGACCTACGGCGGGGTGATGGACGACCAGGGCGGCACCGGTAGCTTCGTGAAGTCGGGCACCGGCACCCTGGTGCTCTCCGCCGCCCAGGCCTACGCCGGGTCCACCACCGTCGATAACGGCACACTCACAATGACCGGCAGCGGGGCCAACCAGTTGCCGGGGACCGCCCTGACCGTCGGCGTGGGCACGAACACCGCACTCCTCAACCTGAACAACAACAACCAGTCGGTTACCAACCTGATCGGCGGGGTGAACGGGTCGATCGACCTCGGGAGCGGCACCCTGACCGTCAATCCGACCGCCACCCAGACGTTCGCCGGGGCTCTCCTTGGCAGCGGCGGCCTGGTCAAGGACGGGACCAATACCCAGATCCTGTCCGGGGCGAACACGTTCACCGGTCCGATCACCATCAACGCCGGCACGCTCACGGTCGGCGCCGGCGCGACCGGGACGATCGCGGGCACGCAGACGATCACGAACGCCGGCGCCCTGGCGTTCAACCAGGATGTCGCCCAGACCGTCAGCGGCCTGGTCACCGGGGCCGGGTCGCTGTCGAAGGCCGGGACCGGCGTCCTGACCCTGTCCGGCGCGAACGACTACACCGGGGCCACGACCGTGACCGCCGGCACCCTGCGGGCCGGCAGCGCCACGGCGTTCGGCACCAACTCGAACCTGACGGTCAACGGCGGCACCGTCCAGTTGAACGGCTTCAGCCAGTCGGTCGGGACGCTGGCCGGGACCGGCGGGATCGTCGAGAACGCCAACGCCACGGCCGTCACCCTGACCACCAACCCGGGCGCCACGGACACGGCCTACGCCGGGGTGATCCAGGACGGCACCGGCGGCGGGGCGCTGTCGCTGGTCAAGAACGGGGCCGCCAACCTCACCCTGTCCGGGGCGAACACGTTCACCGGCGGGCTGACCATCAGCGCCGGCACCGTCCAGGTCGGAGCCGGCGGCGCCACGGGGAGCCTGGCCACCACCCTGCCGATCACCAACAACGGCACCCTGATTGTTAACAAGTCCAACGACCTGACCCTCAACGGGGCGATCACGGGCGGCGGGTCGCTCACCAAGCAGGGGACCGGCGCTCTGATCCTGGGCGGGGCCAACAGCTACGGCGGCGGGACGACCATCTCCGGCGGCACGGTGCGGATCGGGGCGGCGGGCGCCATCCCGGACACCGGCACCGTGACGATCGCCGCCAACGGGACCCTGAGCACCGCCGGCGGGGCGGGCGGGGCCGGCATCACCGAGACGGCGGGGACGCTCCTGACGACCGGGTCTGCCATCCAGCTCGGCACCGGGGACCACATCCTGACCTTCAACGGGCTGGACCCGGCCTCGGCCGGCAACCTGCAAATCGCCGGGTGGGTCGGCGTCCACTTCTTCCCCGGGCTGGACGGCCGCATCGTGTTCAACAACCTCACGGCAAACCCGAACACCGCCTACGCGACCTGGCTGCAGTCGGTCAACTTCGCTGGCCAGCCGTTGACCGGTGGGCACTTCTACGACATCGGCGCCGGGCAGTTCGAACTGGTCCCGGTGCCGGAGCCGGCGACGGTGCTGGGCGTCGCGGCCGCCGGGCGGGCCGGGCTGGGCCTGGTCCGCCGCCGGCTGCGTCGCAACACCGAGGCGACGGTCGCCGCCTGAGCCGCGACGACGGGTAAACCGACCGGGGCCGGGGGCCGATCCCCCGGCCCCGGCTATTTGGCTCCGGTTTCGATTGCCACTGGCGAGCCGCCGACTCCACAGATCGAAAACGGGGCTGGATCGCCCTCACCAATTCGCCAGACGGAACACCTTCGCTGACCCGGCGGGTTTCGCCGCGTGGCACGCACGGACCCCCGGACCGGGTTCTCATTGCAACTTTTACTCAAGTCGCGTTCTGCCGGCCGTTCGCCGGGCGGACAATGGTTTGGACGGGGGACAGCGGACGTACCGATGACCCCGCGCCGCCGGCCGCCCCGCGAGGTCGCCATGCGTGCCCTACCCGCCCGGTATCGGAGACACGGACTGTCGGTCTTCCTCGGCCTGCTCGTCGTCACCGGCCTGTCGGCGGCGCCGCCCGCGGCCGCCACCGACCCGGCGCTGGAGCAGCGGACGCGGTCCGCACTGGCCGCCGACCGGGAACTGGCCGGGCTGGCGCTGACGGTCAGCGTGGTGGACCGGATCGCGGTGGTCGGCGGCCCGGTGCCGGACACCGCCACCGCGAACCGCGTCGAGACGTCGGTGCGCGCGGTGCCGGGGCTGGCCGACGTGCGGGTGGAGTGCTGGGTGCCGGGCGGCGGCGAGGATCCGCTGCGGAGGCTGGTCGCCGACCGGCTGCGCGGCTCCGATCGGCCGCCCCTGGTGCTGGCCCCGGGGCCGACGCCCGAGCCGCCGCCGGTGTTGGCGCTGGCGCTGGCACCGCCTGCCCGCGAGCAGCCGCGACCGCGGGACACGGTGACGGTGCAGCGGATCGCCGCCCCGGCGCTGGCGGACCTCCTTCAGGCGCCGGTGCCCCGTGGTGGTGGACCGCCGCCGGCGGGCGCGAGCGCGACCATCCCGCCGACCGCGGTGCCAGTGGCCCCGGTCGCCGGAGCGGGGTCGGTGCCGGCTGTGCTGGCGGCGCTGCGGCGTGACCCGCGGTTCGCCGGGCTGACGGTCGAGTGGCGGTCCGGCGCGGCGGTGATCGGCGGCCGCGCGGCCCGGGACGCCGACCCGTGGGCGTTCGCCGAGGCGCTCCGCAAGCTCCCCGGCGTGGGGCTGGTCGTCGTCGGGACCGTGGACGTGCCGTGAGTGGCGGCGGGGTTACGGTTTTCCCTGTCGCAACAGTGTCCCCAGTTTCTCCCGCTTGCCCACATCGGAAAATACGTCCGAGTGACTACCCCCTCCGCCTGCCGCGTCGTAGGATCAGGCGGAAGGGGTGACTCGTGCGCATCCTCGTGGTGTCGGATCTCCACGCGAACCCGTCCGCGCTCGCTGCCGTCCGCGAGCCGTTCGACGTCTGCCTGTGCCTGGGCGACCTGGTCGAGTACGGCCCGGACCCCGGCCCGTGCGTCGAGTGGGCGCGGCAGACCGGGGCCATCACGGTCCGGGGCAACCACGACCACGGGGCGGTGCAGGGGGTGGACATCCAGGGGGTCAGCGGGTTCCGCTACCTGACGATGGCCACCCGCCGGGCCACCGCCGAGCGGCTCTCCGATGAGGACCGCCGGTTCCTGGCCGCGCTCCCCACCTCGCGGATGCTCAAGCTCGACGGCAAGCGGTTCCTGATGGTCCACGCCTCGCCGCGTGACCCGCTCGACGAATACGTCGGCGCCGACCCGGCCGCCTGGGAGGCCCGGCTCGGCGGGCTGCACGTGGACTTCCTGCTGGTCGGCCACACCCACCTGCAGTTTTCCCTCCAGGCCGGGCGGACGACGGTGGTCAACCCCGGCAGCGTCGGCCTGCAGCGCGACGGCGACCCGCGCGCCCGGTATGCTGTGATCGAGGACGGCCGGGTGGAACTGAAGCAGGCGGCCTACGACGT
>DATLIF010000494.1:0-1772 GCA_035539575.1 Fimbriiglobus sp.
TCAAGGTGGCCCAGGTGGCGGCCATGCGGAAGCTGTTGGTGATCCTCAACGCGATGGTGCGGGACAACCGCCCGTGGGATCCCGCCACCGTGGCGTGATCCCAAAACACCCTTGACCCGGAACACAGGCGCTTCGGGGTTACGGCGGATGGGTTGAACCGGTCCAGGGGTTTCACCCCTGGCTATTCCCGGTCGCCCCGTTGGGGCGGAAGACTTGGCGTGACATCGCCGGGGGTGAGGATATGGGCCATCGATCATCGTCGGATTGCGACTGCCGCGGCTCCCACCGCCGCGCGTTCCTGGCCGACCTCGGCATGGGCTTCACCGGCCTCGCCCTGGCGGCGATGCTCCACCGCGACGGCCGCGCCTCCGACGGGCCGTGGGCGCCGCCCGACGGCAAGCCGCACTTCGCCCCGAAGGCCAAGTCCGTCATCTGGCTGTTCCTCAACGGCGGCGTCAGCCACCTGGAGACGTTCGACCCCAAGCCGGAACTCGACAAGTACGCCGGCAAGTCCATCGCCGAGACGCCGCACAAGGACGTGCAGAACCCGGAGAAGCTCAAGCTCGCCCGCGTCACGGTCGTCAACGACGCCAACGGCCAGCAGCGCAACAAGCTGTTCGGCACGCAGGTGAAGTTCAAGCAGTACGGCCAGAGCGGCACCTGGGTCAGCGACTGGCTGCCGCACCTGGGCGAATGTGTGGACGACCTGGCCGTGATCCGGTCCATGTACACGACCGACGACAACCACGGCGCGCAGACCCAGTTCCACACCGGCCGGCACATGCTCGACGGCGAGTTCCCGACGCTCGGGGCGTGGGCCCACTACGGCCTGGGCACCCTCAACGAGAACCTGCCACAGTTCATTAGCATGGGCAAGCGCGAGTACTGGAACGCGCGGGACGGCCACTACCTCGGCCCGGCCCACGACGCGGTGCCGCTGCGCGTGGACCCGAAGAACCCGCTCGACTACGGCAAGCCGGAGGGGGCGCTCACCGACGCCGAGCAACGCCTCGGCTTCGGGCTGGTAGACCGGCTCAACAAGCTCCGTGCGGTCGAGTACCCTGACGACCCGGCGCTGGCGGCCCGCATCCAGTCCTACGAGCTGGCCTTCCGCATGCAGAAGTCGCTACCGGACGTGCTGGACTTCGCGAAGGAGTCGAAGGAAACGCAGGCGCTCTACGGCATCGACCGCCCGGAGACGCGCGAGTTCGGCATGCAGATGCTGGCGTGCCGGCGGCTGGTCGAGCGGGGCGTGCGGTTCATCCAGGTGCAGCACGGGGCCGGCGGCGCCGGAGTCTGGGACGCCCACGGCGGGCTGAAGGCCAACCACTCGAAGAACTGCCTCGCGGTCGATAAGCCCATCGCGGGCTTACTGAAGGATCTAAAGCGGACCGGGCTGTTGAAGGACACGATCGTGGTGTTCGCCACCGAGTTCGGCCGCACGCCGGGGACGCAGGGCAGCGACGGCCGGGACCACCACATTTACGGGTTCTCGGTCTGGATGGCCGGCGGCGGCCTCAAGGGCGGGATCGTTCACGGCAAGACGGACGAGATCGGCTTCCACGCGGTCGAGGACCGGCACTACGTCACCGACGTCCACGCCACCATCCTGCACCAACTCGGGCTGGACTCGCGCAAGCTCGAAGTCCCCGGCCGCAAGCGGCTGGAGATCGACCACGGCAAACTCATCCGCGAGATCGTGGCGTAATGATTCGTAGGGTGGGTCGAGTCTTCGAGGCCCACCGTCCGGGCCAAGACGGTGGGCCTCGAAG
>DATLIF010000495.1:0-8105 GCA_035539575.1 Fimbriiglobus sp.
GGCGGTGTCGGCATCGACGGGCCGGTTGAACGCCAGGATGCCGCCGAACGCCGAGAGCGGGTCGCCGTCCCAGGCGAGGCGGAAGGCGTCAGCGAGGGTAGCGGCGCAGGCGGCGCCGCAGGGGTTGTTGTGCTTGACGACGACCGCCGCCGGCCCGGGGAACTCGCGGGCGAGGTTCAGCGCCGAGTCCAGGTCGAGGATGTTGTTGTAGCTCAGCTCCTTGCCGTGCAGTTGCTCCGCGGTGGCGACACAGGGGAGTGTGATGCCAGTCTCGACGTGGAATGCCGCCTTCTGGTGTGGGTTCTCGCCATACCTAAGGGGCCGCGTGTGAACCAGCGGCGGTATTTTGTGGGCGTAAACGGAGTCCCGAAGGACTGGTTGTTGCTGCTGGTTCCAAAATTGGTAAATCTCGGCGTCGTACTCCAGCACTCGTCTGAAGGCGGCCCAGCTAAGCGTTTTGCGGATCTCTAGGTCAGTGTGTCCGCTGTGTTTCTTCAACTCACTCAGAATCATGTGATAGTGACGCGGCTCGACCACCACCGCCACCGCGTCGAAGTTCTTGGCCGCGGCGCGGACCATGCACGGGCCGCCGATGTCGATGTTCTCGATCGCCTCCGCCTCCGTCACCCCCGGCTTCGCCACCGTCTGCTCGAACGGGTACAGGTTGCAGACGACCAGATCGATCTCCGGCAGCTTGTGCTCGGCCAACGTCGCCATGTGTTCCGGCTTGTCGCGCTTCGCCAGCAGACCGGCGTAGATCGCCGGGTGCAGCGTCTTCACCCGGCCGTCGAGGATTTCCGGGAAGCCGGTCAGTTCGCTCACGTCCTTCACCGGCAACCCGGCGTCGGCGAGGGCCTTCTTGGTGCCGCCGGTGGCGATCAGTTCGACGCCGTACTTGGTGTGCAGTTCGCGGGCGAAGTCCACGAGTCCGGTTTTGTCGGAGACGCTGAACAGGGCGCGGCGGATCGGTCGGAGCATCGGGAGTCCTTCTGTCAGAGCCCGAAGCGTAAGCGAGGGGTATTCCGAAGACCCTCGCTTACGCTTCGGGCTCTGATGTTTTATTCCCGTCGCCCGAGCTGAACCACCCGACCGACCCGTCGGACGTGAACGCCGCCGGGGAAGTCCGCGGAAACCGGGTTGCCGCGGACGATGCCGACCAGCCGCTGCCAGTGGTCGGCGGTCATGCCGTCCATCGGCCAGCCCAGGGCAGCCCACACCGTCCGAAACACCTCGCGGACCAGATAGTCGGGCCGCAAGGCCATCGTCTCGGCGTCGAGGACGTACAGGTTGCCGGCCCGGGGCCGATTCGCCTCGGTCAGCACCCGGGTCGCCTCCTCCGCGATGACCCGATGGGCTTCGTCCGCTTGCCGTGCGAGTCGGCCGAGTACGTCCACGACCGCCGGGTTGAACGTCTTGAGCAGTGGTAGCAATTCATGCCGGATGCGGTTGCGGGTGAACGCCGGGTCGGAGTTGGTGGCGTCCTCCCGAAACGGCTGGCCAAGTTCGGTGAGGTAGTCCAGCACCTCGGCACGGGTGACGATCAACAGCGGTCGGACGAGATGCACAGCGGGGGCCACGTTCCGCCCGACGGCGATTCCCCGTAGCCCCTGAAGACCCGTTCCTCGGATGATGCGGTGCAGCACCGTCTCGGCCTGGTCGTCGGCGGTGTGGCCGGTCGCGACCCAGTCACCGCCGAGGCTCGCCAGCCAGTCGTACCGCAGCCGGCGGGCGGTCGCCTCCAGGTTGTCGCCGGCCGCGGCCGCCCGGACATCCGCCGACCCGCGGGCGAACGGTACGCCGAGACTCGCCGCCAGTTCGCGGACGAACGCCTCGTCGGCGTCGGACTCCGCGCCGCGGAGTTGATGGTGGAAGTGCGCCACTGTCAGGGGCCTGGCGCCGGCGTCGAGCAGGCCGCGCAACAGTGCGACGCTGTCCGCCCCGCCGGAGACGGCCACTACCCCCGGTCCGGTCAGACCCGGGAACGCCCGGATCGCCTCGACCACCCGCGACACGGCTTGCCCCGTCCGGTTACAATTCTCCAGGTCACCCCCGTTATACCCGACCGGGCCAAGAACCCGCGGGGTTCGGGGTTGATTCCGCATCAGCGCGAGGCTATCCGTGCCCCCCATCGACCCGAATACGAACGCACCCGACGACCCGGGGTTCGAGCTGGTGGACGACGACCCGGCCGACCGGTGGAGCAGTCCGGGGGCCCGGCTGCCGGTCGCGCGGGTGTACGACCCGCGGCTGGCGCGGTGGGTCCGGGGGATGCTGGTCCTGATCGCGCTGGGGCTGGCGGCGGTCCTGGGGACGGCCGTGTGGCTCAACCCGTACGACGCCGACGGCCAGCCGCGGACCATGGCCACGCACACGCAACTGGGGCTGCCGCCGTGCAACATGGTCGAGCTGACCGGCAAGCCGTGCCCGGCGTGTGGGATGACGACCAGTTTCTCGCTTTTGGCACACGGGGACGTGCGGAACTCGCTGCGGGCGAACTGGGCCGGGACGGTGCTGGCGCTATTCGTGACGGCGGTGGTGCCGTGGGCGGTCGCCAGCGCGGTCCGCGGGCGGTACTACTTGATCCGGTCCGGGGAGGCAGCGGTCACGGTGATCGTGATCGGCCTGCTGGTGATGATGCTCGGCCGGTGGGGGATCGTCCTAATTCAAAGTTAAAAGTTCAAAGTGAAAAGTTCAGAAGGTCTTCCGTTTTGAACTTTTCACTTTGAACTTTTAACTGATCTGGGGGGCTCACGGATGGGCCGTGGACAGCGTTCGGCCGCTTGGCGGCGGTGGGTGATCGGGCTGGGGCTGCTCGCCTTCGCGTCGATGGGGTGCTCGCCGAGCACGCTCTGGTTTTTGATGCGCGGCGACGACAAGCGCGACCCGGTCAGCCCGCTGCCGTGCAAGGACGGCAAGGACGTGGTCACGGTGGCGATCCTGTCCAGCGCGTCGCCGACGCTGGGAATGGACCCGTATTTCACCGGGTCCGAGCGCGAGCTGGCGACACTAATCGGCCAGCGGATGGCCGCGGAGACCAAGGAGGACCGCCGGCCGATCCGGGTGATCGAACAGAGCAAGATGGAGCAGTTCAAGAAGACGCCGGGCCAGGACTGGCGGACGATGAACCCGGCGGCGATCGGGAAGAAGGTCGGGGCGGACTACGTCATTGACCTGACGGTCAACTCGATGAGCATCTTCCAGCCGGAGTTCGGCCGGGAGTTCTACCAGGGGCGGGCGCAACTCCAGGTGGTGGTGTGGGACGTGGAGAAGCCGGACGCCCCGTACCAGGACTACTTCCACCCGTCGGTCGGGGAGCAGAAGAGCACCGCGGCGCTGAGCCCGGCCGGCTACCGCAAGTGGTTCGTCAACGAGGTGGCGACCGAGGTCGCGCACCGGCACATCCCGCACGTCGCCACCCGGAAGCTGCCGCCGGTCCAGTGACCCGTCCCGGTCTGTTCTTGCCCGCGCCCGTGCCCCTGCCCGTGCCCGACTCGCAACGGAATCGGGCACGGGCACGGGCAGGGGCACGGGCGCGGGCGGGCACGGATGGAAGACCGACCCGCCCGTGTCGGGGTGGGTCGGGTCTGGTACAATCCCGGTACCGACCCGGCCCGAGGCCCGCCGATGCGTGAGTGGCTCCGCAACGTGTACCTGGCGGTCGTGACGATCGCCAAGGGGATGTACGTCACCCTGTGGTACTTCGCGCAGACGTTCCGCCGCAAGGCGTTCACCCAGCACTTCGCCTACCCCGAGACGCCGATCCCGGTGCGGCCGCGATACCGCGGGTTCCACCGGTTCGACCTGACCACCTGCATCGGGTGCGACAAGTGCGCCCGGGCCTGCCCGGTGGACTGCATCTACATCGACAAGGAGAAGGCCCCGCCGCCGGCCAAGGGGTTCGTCATCACCGGGTTCACGATCGACTACACGAAGTGCATGTTCTGTGCGCTGTGCGTGGACCCGTGCCCGGTGGACTGCATCTTCATGGGCTCGACGCACGACCTGAGCTGCTACAGCCGGGACGGGTGCGTGGTGGACTTCGCCAAGCTGCCGCTGGAGGCCGCCTGGGGGCCGGACACGCTGAACCCGACCGTCGTCCGGGAGTCGAAGAAGGTGACGCTGCCGGTGTGGACCAAGGCGGATGCAGTGGCCAGTGGCTAGTGGCCAGTGGCCAGCGAAGAAGTAGCGAGGAAGCACAACCCAGTAGCTGTCTTTAACTGCTAGGCACTGACCACCATGCCTGCCCTGGTCGCCACGATCCTGGTGTTCGTCGCCGTGGGGGTCGCGTTCCTCGGGCTGACGCTGGCGTTCGGCCGGCTGTTCCGCCCGAACCGGCCCAGCCCCGAGAAGGGCGAGGTCTACGAGTGCGGCGAGGAGCCGATCGGATCGGCGTGGATCCAGTTTGACCTGCGGTTCTACGTCGTGGCGCTGCTGTTCGTGGTGTTCGACGTGGAGATCGCGTTCTTCTTCCCGTGGGCGGTGGTGTTCGGCAGCGCCAACCGGGCGGCGGACGTGAACCTGCCAATAGAGCAGCGCACAGAGGCAGCACAATCGCTGGCGATGCCCGGTGCCACGGTCGCCGCGCCGGACGTCGCAGCGATGGAGACGCTGGCGCGGCTGGCGTTCATCGACCTGATGGTGTTCTTCGGCATCCTGCTGGTCGGGTTCGCGTACCTGTGGCGGCGCGGGGACCTGGAGTGGGTCCGCAGCGTCGCGGCCCAGGTGCAGGCGCAAGGTAAACCAGTCTCAAGCCCGGCCACGGTCGTCGTCGGGCTTGGGGAGAAATAAGCCATGGGACTCTTTGAGAACCGGTTCGAGGACGGGTTCGTCGTCACGAACATCGAGCAGGCGATCAACTGGGCGCGCGAGTCGAGCCTGTGGCCGATGACGTTCGGGCTGGCGTGCTGCGCCATCGAGATGATGGCCGTCGGCGGTCCGCGCTACGACATCGACCGCTTCGGCGCCGGCGCGTTTCGGGCCACCCCGCGGCAGGCGGACCTGATGATCGTGGCCGGCACGGTGAACCTGAAGATGGCTGAGCGCGTCCGGCGGCTCTACGAGCTGATGCCCGACCCGAAGTTCGTCATCGCGATGGGCGCCTGTACCTGCGGCGGCGGGCCGTACTACAAGTACGGCTACAACGTGGCCAAGGGCGTCGATCTGGTGGTGCCGGTGGACGTGTACGTCCCCGGCTGCCCGCCGCGGCCGGAGGCCCTGCTCGAAGGGCTGATGCGCGTGCAGGACAAGGTCCGCCGGATGCGCGACCTGACGAAGGACCAATTCTGGGAGGCCCCGCCGGCCGTGCGGACCGGCAGCGTGCTGCTGCCCGACGAACTGAGCACCACCGAGAAGGCGACCGCGTTCAAGGTGGCGCAGAAGGAGTCGGCCAAGCCCGCCAAGGCGTGATCCCCCGGAGGTGTTGTCATGCCGATCCACGACTGGAATCGCGTCCGTGCAAACCGGTTTCACCATTTCCATCAGGACTGGACGGTTGAGATCGCTCGAACGCTCAATCGCGGTCTCCTCCCAGACAACTATCTGGCGATGGCCGAGCAGGTCACCGGCGGGCCGGAGCCGGACGTCGTCACCCTGTCCCTGCCAGTGAAGCCCGGCGACGGGGCGACCGGCGGACTGGCGGTCGCGGACGCCCCTCCGAAGACGCGCGTGCAGACCCAGGCCGATGCGGTCCGGTACGCCCGCAAGGCGAACCGCGTCACCGTCCGCCACCCGGACGGGGAAGTCGTGGCGGTGATCGAGATCGTCTCCCCGGGTAACAAGGACAGCAAGCACGCGGCGCGGTCGTTCGCCCGCAAGGCGGTCGAGTTCTTGTTCGCCGGGGTCCACCTGTTGATCGTGGACCTGTTCCCGCCGTCGAGGCGCGACCCGCAGGGGGTTCACAAGCTCATCTGGGACCGCATCCGGGACGAGCCATTCGAGTTGCCGTCGGACAAGCCGCTCACCCTGGCCGCATACTCGGCCGGGACCGCCATCACCGGGTACGTCGAGCCGATCGCGGTCGGCGACGCGATGCCGGACATGCCCGTCTTCCTGACCGCGGACCGGTACGTGCCGTGCCCGCTGGAGACGACCTACCAGGCATCCTGGGATGTCTACCCGAAGGCGCTCAAGGCCGAGCTAGAAGCCCCGCCGGCGAAGTGACCTCTCAGCGAATCCGCAGTACCCGGCAGGTGTCTTCGTAGCTGGCTTCCAGGTCGAGCGTGACGCCGAGATCAATATCTAGCCTGATAGGCAGTGGCGGTAGCGGTTGCCCGAGTGCCAGCGGGTAGAACCAATTGTGGAGCAAGGGACGTTTGGCCGGACGTTTGTGCCCCCAGATGGTCACGGCATAGAGGTGCGGCGGCTCGGCCCCTAGGGCCGGGTCTGTTTTCCCGATCAGTGCGAGCAAATCGGCGTACAGGTTGAACTGGCGAACCGTCACCACGTCCACGATCGAAACGCACACGTCCTGTTGCAGCAGCGCGGCAACCTTGGCCACAAACACCCGCCGGCTTTCGGGTCGATCCTTGTTCGACGGACTGACCAGTTCGATGGCCGCGACGAGCCGTCGTCCGCGGCGGGCGTCGTAGACGCGCACTTCGTACTCGTCTTGCTCCGGCAGGTCGGTTTCGAGCGTCAGTGTCGGGGCGGGGGCCGTCCAGGTGGCGGCACCTCCGACGGCCTGTTGTGCGAGCGGAGCGGAGCTGTCTTGCTCATACGCCGAGACGTCAATCTCGAACGCGGTCCCGAGGTGGACCCCGGGCGCGGCAACATAGCCTTCCGGCAGGATGTCCGACAGTTTCAGGACCATCATGGCCGGCCACTGCCCGTGGAGTTCGTCCCACGAGTGCGTGTGGTCGAGTGGTGGCCGGAAGTGATCCCGGAGTGGCATGATCGGACTCTCCCTCCCCGCTGAGTATACCTGCTTTCCACCCCGGTCGGTACGATAACACCACACCCCGCCCGGAGCCGCCATGACCGCCGCCGACGTCGCCACGCTGCTCCAGTCCGAGTTCGGCCCCGCCGTCACCGGTGTCGCCCAGTTCGGGCCGGACCTGTCCGTCTCCGTCGAGGCGGCACAACTCGTCGAAGTGTGTACCTTCCTCAAGAACGACCCGCGGCTGAAGTTCGAGATCCTCAACGACATCTCCGGCGTCGATTACCTGGAGCCGGACCCGAAGAAGGCCCCGAAGGCCGGGTTCGAGCCGCACCTGGAGGTGGTCTACCACCTGTCCAGCTTCAGCCACCCCGGCCGGCGGTTCACGCTGAAGGTCATCCTGCCGCGCTGGAAGGACGACAGGCCCGGCGAGTTGCCGGAGGTGCCCAGCCTCGTTGGGGTGTGGCGGACGGCCGACTGGCAGGAGCGCGAGGTCTACGACCTGCTCGGGGTCCACTTCCCCGGCCACCCGGACCTGCGGCGAATCCTGCTCAACGACGACTGGGTCGGCCATCCGCTGCGCAAGGACTACGAGTTTCCCCTGGAGTACCACGGCATCCGCTGCCGGTAACGCACCCGTGATCACGCGACTCCGCCCCGCCCCGGACCACCCGCTGGACGCACCCCGACACGTCCGCCGGCTCGCCAACCTGCGCCTCCTTTGCCTCGGGCTGATGCTGATGCTGGCGGTGCTCAGCGCCGGCATCGGGATGGTCGTCTGGTTCGTGCTGGAGGGTCTGCCGCTGGCCGGCCGGCGGGTGACGGTGGGCGGCGTATCACTGCCGACGGTCGTGACCGGGGTGCTGACACTGGCGGTGCCGGTCGTGGCGCTGTGGGTCGGCCGGTCGCGCGGCGAGGCGTGGCTGAGTGCGCTGGCGGCGGAGGGGCCGGACGACGACACGGAGAAGCTGCTGGACGTGTTCGCCGGCGTGACATTCGCCGAGTACGCGGTGGCCGGCGGGGTCGGGTTCGCGTGGGCAACGCTGTTCCACCTGACCTCCGACCCGCTGATGCTGCTGTGGGTCGGGGGGCTGATCGCGTTCATGGCGCTGCGCTACCCGACGACGGGCCGGGCGCGGGCGTGGTTCGACGCCGCCGCCGACCGCCTCGCCCGCGAGCGGCGGGCGCGGACGCTGTAGGGTGGGAACTGTCGGAGCCCGAAGCGTCAGCG
>DATLIF010000496.1:0-16417 GCA_035539575.1 Fimbriiglobus sp.
GGGGGGCCGGCAGGTCGGCGGCGACCGCGGACCAGTCGGACGCCCCGCCCGGGGTGTCCGCCCGCCGCAGCCCAGTTACCCGGTGACCCGGCCCGACGAACCCGAGCGTGTACGCATAGCCGACCGCCTGGACGACGCCCGGGTCGGCGATCGCCTCCGGGGACGGGGCCACGGGGCAGGCGACCGGCTGGCCCGGCGGCAGGTGGCCGCTGCGGGCCAGCTCGGCCGCGAACGCGCCGGCGACCGGCACCTGACGGGTGCCGACCTCGGGGTAACGGCCATCCCGGGTGTCGCTGTACCCGGTCAGGGCGGCGTGCAGACCGCGGAGCCCGTCCTGGCAGGCGGTCACCTGCGCGTCGTGTCGCAGCCGTCCGACCCCGGCGGCCAGCAACCCGAACGCCAGGAAGCCGATCCCGGCGGCGACCAGCGCGTCCGCCCGACGCCATCCCGTGGGGAAGATCGGCTCGGAGTCCAGGCGGCGGATGGTCGGCCGGGGCTCATCGGGCTCCGGCTCGGGGCGGAACTGCCCGCTGGAAACGAGGTACTCGGCGGCGCGTGCGATCGCGGCGACGGCCAGCCCGCGGGGCGGGTCGTACCCGTCGCGGTCGGCCTCCAGCGGGCGCAGGGCCAGCCGGAGGCGGTCCGCCCGGACCGCCTCCGCCGGGTGCGCGGCGAGGCGGGCCTCCACCGCGGCCCGGTCG
The DNA here is from genome assembly GCA_035539575.1 of Fimbriiglobus sp. Taxonomy (GTDB): domain Bacteria; phylum Planctomycetota; class Planctomycetia; order Gemmatales; family Gemmataceae; genus DASSAT01. The sequence continues at coordinate 702 of DATLIF010000496.1, forward strand.
GCCGGGTCGAGCAGGTCCAGCGCATACGCCAGAAGAGTATCGTCGTCCATCGGTCGCTGCCTTCGTAGGGTGGGTCGAGTCTTCGAGGCCCACCGTCTCGGGCTTACGTGGTCCCGGTGGGCCTCGAAGACTCGACCCACCCTACAAGATCCTCACTCATTCACCTCACTCGTCCCTCGCGGGGGCAGACTCCCATGCCTCCGTGAGCTTCGCCAGTGCCGCGTGCAGCCGCGACTTCACCGTGCCCAGCGGGATGTCCAGGGCGTCGGCGATCTCCTGGTAGCGCAGGCCCTGGAAGTAGGCCATCACCACCACCTGCCGCAGCAGGTCCGGCAGCCGGTCCACCGCGTCGCGAACCAGTTGCCGCAGTTCCGCCCCCTCGGCCTGCTCGACCGGTCCCGGCTCGCGGTCGCGAAGGACCTCGAAGAGCGGCCGGGCGGACTCGTCGCCGTCGTCTCCGGCCAGCAGCCGGTCAGCCCGGGTGTCGGCCCGGCGGTTGCGGCGCCGCAGGGCGTCGATCGCCTGGTTGGTGGCGATCGCGTACAGCCAGGGGCGGACCGGCCGGCCGGGCTCGTACTGCCCGATCTTGACGAACACCTGGACGAACGTGTTCTGGAACACGTCGGCGGCGAGTTCCTCATCGCCCAGGTAGCGGCGGAGGTAGCCGTACAGTTCCCGCTCGTACCGATGGACCAGGGTGCCGAACACGTCCCGCTGGCCAGCCCGCAGCCGGGCGAGCAGGTCCTCGTCGGACGGCCGATCCCGGGGCTCGTGGTCGCGGGTCACCCTAACTCCTGATACGACGCCGGCCGACACCTGGTTCGGAATGCCGAATGCCCCACCAATGACGAAGGGAAGACCGAGCTGCCCTTCTTCCCTTCGTCATTGGTGGGGCATTCGGCATTGATCCCGACCCCAGGACTGTAACCAATCCCGGAAAATCCTCTGGTACGTCCGACCCCCTCATGGTATTCCCCCCGCCTCAAGACGGAACAGTTCGATCCGACGAGAGCGAGGGAGGTGCGGCATGCGCCGGGGGATCATGTTGGGGCTGGGGCTGGCCGGAGCGCTGGCCGCCCAGACGACGGCGGCCGCCCAGTTCGCCACCGATCGGGGAACCCAGCCGGCCGCGCCGCCCGCCCAGCCGCCGGCCGCCGCGCCCGCCGCCGCGCCGGCCCCGGCCGAGCCGCCCGCCCGACCGCCGGCCCAGCCGCCGGTCGCGGGCCATCCGTGGTACGTCCGGCCGGACCTCGGGCCGTGGATGATCTGCATCAAGAGCTACTCCGGCCCCGAGTCGCGCAAGCTCGCCGAGGCCCTGGCCGCCGAGATCCGCCAGACCCACAACGCCGGCTCGTACCTGTTCGAGTGGGGTTCCGAGGAGCGGCAGCAGGAGCAGGAGCGGCGCGACAAGGTACGCGAGGAATTGCAGAAGGAGCAGGCCCCGTTCCTCCAGGTCCGCGAGCAGATGAAGCAGAAGGCCGCCGCCGAGGGGATCGAGTTCATCGACACGCCAGTCAAGGTCCGGGTGCCGATCGTGCGCTACCCGGAACAGTGGGCGGTGCTGGTCGGCGGGTTCAAGGACATGGACGCCGCCCGCAAGGCGCTGGACGCCGTCCGCCAGTGGCCGGCCCCGAAGGACACCCGGCTGATGGATCAGGCGTTCATCTCCCGCCCGGGGCAGCCGGAGGCCGCGTACATCAACCCGTTCGCCGCCGCCATGACCGCCCCGAACCCGGCGATCCGCCGCGGGGCCGACGGCCAGGCGCCGGCGATCGACCCGGCCGTGGTCAAGCTCAACGAGGCCGAGGAACTGAGCCTGCTGAAGGCCCGCAAGCCGTGGACCCTGATGGTCAAGCGGTTCGTCGTCCCGATGCACGTCCAGGGCAAGGCCGAGGACGGGACGGTGTTCGACAAGCTCTTCGGCAAGGACGACGCGGCCCGGTGGCTGGAGATCACCGCCACCAACGCCCGCACGCTGGCCCAGGCGCTGCGGAACAAGGACATGAAGCCGCGGCCGTTCGAGTCGTTCGTGCTGCACTACCGGACCGAGAGCCTGGTGACGGTCGGGCAGTTCGACGGCCCCGAGGACCCGGCCCTGCAGGAGGCCTGGAAGATCCTTTCGGAGATGACCTTCAAGCTGGACTACAAGGACGGCCGACCCGCCGAGATGAAGAAGATGTTCGACGTGGTCATCCCGATGCAGGCACCGCGGGCGCAGTAGCGAAGGATTAACCACAGAGGCACAGAGACACAGAGAAGACAGAAGAATGGATTAAGATAAGAACGGAGGGCAATAGCTCTCCCGCTTTCTGTCTTAACCCTTTCTTCTGTCTTCTCTGTGTCTCTGTGCCTCTGTGGTTAGTCCCTCTGTCTACGCCGGGCGGCGCATCAGCCGCCACGTTACCAGCGCGAGGACCGCGACCAGCCCAACCGTCGCCCCGAGCACTGCGGCGACGCCGACCCAGGCCGGCCACGTCCGGTACTCGTACCGGACGTGCGGCGGCCGCTCCAGGGTGGACTGGTCCGGCGAGCGCACGAAGTACACCTCGTCCGTCCCCGGCCGCGGCGACGACTCGTCTTCGAACTCGGTCAGCCACCAGTCCCGCCCGGCCAGCCCGTCGGGCAGCTTCCCGGCCTTCGCGACCACCGCGAACGTGCCCGCGTCGATGCGGTCGGCCCACACCGCCCGGCCCGGCCACCCGGCCGAGCCGTCGCCGAGCCGGCCGTCGAATCGGGCGTCGGCCAGGACGTACACCCGCAACGACCGCGGCCGGGCCGTCGCCCGCTGGTCCGCCGGCTCGCGGTACGGAAAGAACGGCGTGTCGGTCTGGAACGACATGCGCACCACCGAGCCATCGATGCTCAGCGGCGCCGCCCCCCCGGCGGCCGGCTTGACGTCGGCGGCCACCTTGAACGCGGTGACGACCCACTTGTTCGCGGTGTAGACGTTCAGCCACCCCTCCAGTTCCGGGCGGGCGTCGTAGCCGTTGGTCAGCAGCCACTCGCGGAGGGCCTTCGGGTCATCGGCCTTGAGGACCGCCGCATCGAACGCCCCGACCCGCTGGCGAGCGAGTACCTGCACCGCCGCGTCGGGCGCGGCCGCGCCAGCGACCATTGTCACGTTCCGCTTCATCCCGCAACCGAACTCGGGGTCGCGGTACTCGACCACGGTCCGCGGGGCCGTCACCCGGCTCAGCGTGCCGAACCCGTCTGCCGTCGCCTCGGACAACTCCGGTACGGTCGGGGTCGGGACCAGGAAGCCGAACTCGGCGGAGGTGGTCGCGAACGACGCGGTGCGGACGAAGTGCTGGGTTTTCGTCGCCTCGTCCCAGACGATGATCGCGGTCTCGGACGCGACATCAACGTGGCCGCCCTTCGGCGGGGCCGGGGCGCAGCCGCGGGCCGGCGGCGGGGATTCGGTCAGCATCAAGGCGACGGCCGGGACGACGAGCAGGACCGCGAGCAGCCGGCGACGCATGGCGATCTTCTCCTGGGACCGCGGCCGACCCGGCCGCTCTTGCTGCCAGGGTCGGGGCCTTCAGGTATTCTGCGGACGGCCCCCGCCGGGTGAAGGTGGGGCGGCCGGGACGGCCGCGGTCCCAGGGGCGGTCAGTCACGCGAGACGGGGGCGACGGCCGGCTCGTGGTCGTCGTCCGGTCCGTGGCAGCCGTGGGCGAACAGGAAGAAGGCGGTGGCAGCTACAAGCGACCACGCAACGAGGCGAGCGGGGGGCGTCAGCCCCCCGAGTGAATTCGAGTGCCCGTCGTTCGCCGCGTCCTCGGGGGGCTTACGCCCCCCGCTCGCCTGGAGGGGCATCACTTCCCCCCGTTGAGCTGCTCGCTCAGGAACTCGATCGCCGTCTCGGTCGTGCGGGCGGCTTCCGGCCCGCCCCAGCCGTGGCCCTTGCCTCGTACCGTCACTAGCTTCGACGCCACCCCCGCCGCGGTCAGCTTCTCGTGCAGCCGCTCCGAGTGGATCACCGGCACCAGCAGGTCCGCGGTGCCCTGGACGATCAAAAACGGCGGATCGTCCTTCGAGACGTACTCGAGCGGCGACGCCTTCTTGTAGAGGTCGAGCTTATCCCGCGCCCGGCCGCCCAGGAGCGGGACAAAGTAGGCGCGCTCCAGCCCCGGCGTCTCGGCGTACAGGGTCAGGTCCGACGGGCCGAAGAAGTCCACCACGCACTGCACCCGGCTGGACTGCTCCGGGTACGGGCCGTCGTCGAACCCGGCGGTCTCGTCGGCCGTGCCCAGCATCGCGGCCAGGTGCCCGCCGGCCGAGACGCCCAGCGCCGCGATCCGGTCGGGGTCGATGCCGAACTTCGCGGCGTTGGCCCGCAGGAACCGCACCGCCGTCTTGGCGTCCTCGATCTGGGCCGGGAACTTGTTCTCCGGGGCCAGCCGGTAGCCGACGCTGACCGCGACGAACCCGCGCTCGGCGAGGATCCGGGTCAGGCTCTTGTCGGAGATGCCGAAGTCGTACATCGGCGACCCGCGGGACAGTTCCTTGCGGCTGCCGGACCGCCATGCCCCGCCGTGCAAACAGACCACGGCCGGGTGCGGGCCCGGTGTGCCCGGCATCGCCACGTCGAGCCGGAGTTTCTCCGGCCCCGCGACGGCGTAGGTGACGTCCGGGTGAAGGACGACGGCCGGCTCAACGGCCGGCGCGGCCGCGGACGAGAGGAGCAGCGCAATCAGGGCGGGCCGGAGCATCCGGGCAACCCTCCAGGGGACCAGAACGGGACACTGCATTCTATCGTCATCCCGGGGCCGGGAACGAAAATCGGAGGTCCGTGGGAGCCCGAAGTGGAAGCGAGGGCCTTGCCCAGAACCCCTCGCTTACGCTCCAGGCTCCGACCAGTGCATGCGTCATGGCGAACGGCCGGCGTGAGCCGGCCGTTCGCCAAGAAACCCGCTCACCCCTTCGCCACACCCGTGCGGATGTGGCGGATCGCCTGGCTGAGCATCCAGAAGTGCCGGGCGGCGGCGAGGGTGTTGATCTCGTGCTGGTTGAGGGCGGCGGCGAACAGGAAGATGCCGACCGGGTGGACCCCACCGGGGGCGGTCCCCTCCTCGATCATCTCGGCGTACACTGCCCCGTAGCGCAGGTCGAAGCTGATCGCCACGTTCGTCCCGTGCCGGGCCGGGGCCACGACCTCGTTGAGCTGGCCCCACCGGGCGAACAGCTCGGCGGCGAACTCCCGGTAGATCCGCTTCTGCGTCTCGACGTCGGGCGGCGCGCGGCGGCCGTCGATGGGAGCGTGGACCCCCGGAAGCCGGTTCAGCCCGCGCAGCAGCGCCTTGTCGGATGCCCCCTCGGCGATCACCTGGAGCTTGCCCGCGCGGACCTCGCAGAGCACCCCGAAGTCCAGCCCACCAGCCCACCGGACGTAGTGCCGCAGCGCCCGGCGATACTCGGCGACCAGGTCCCCGGGGTTCGGGGAGAACGTCTGCGGCGCCCGCGGCAGGAACCACCAGCACCACACCGCGAGCAGGAACACCACCACCGCGATGACCGCGAACGTGAAGGCGCCCATCACTTCCGGCGGGGCCTTCTCCTCGCTGACCAGTTTGGCCAGCAGTTCGAGGTGCGGCTTGTCATACTTGGTGGTGGCGAAGTGCAGCGAGGTGTACGCCCCGACGACGAGCGTCACGGCCAGCAGCGGCAGGTATCGGCGGCCCGGGTTGATCCACTCGACCAGCGGCCGCCCGCTGCCGAACGACACGAGGTAGTTGAACAGCACATACGCGATGGCCGCGTACCCGGTCGCCTGGAGCAGGTCGTGGATCGGTGGCACGGTCACGGCTCCCCGGGCGGACCTGGGTGGCGCCCGGGGGCGCGGGTCAGGCGTCCGCCATCTCTTCGGTGAGGTCGGCGTTGGTGTACACGTTCTGCACGTCGTCGTGGTTGTCCAGGTTATCGATCAGCCGCAGTACCTTCTTGCCGGTCTCGACGTCCACGTCCACGAAGGTCTTCGGCAGGTTCTTGACCTCGGCCTCCTCGGCGACGATCCCCGCCGCCTGCAGGGCCGACTGCACCGCGGCAAACTTCACGGGGTCACAGGTTACTTCGTAGAATTCGCCCTCGCGTTTGAAGTCGTCCGCTTCGGCTTCCAGCGCCGCGGTCATGACCGCGTCCTCGTCCGGGAACTTCTTCGCGTCGATCAGGAACAGCCCCTTGCGCTCGAACAGGTAGCCGACGCACCCGGGGGTGCCCATGTTGCCGCCGCCCTTCTCGAAGATGGAGCGGATCTCGCCGTTGGTGCGGTTGCGGTTGTCGGTGAGGGTTTCGACCAGGATGGCGACCCCGCCGGAGCCGTACCCCTCGTAGGTGATCTCGTCGTAGCTGACCCCCTCCAGCTCGCCGGTCCCCTTCTTGACGGCCCGCTCGATGTTGTCCTTGGGCATGGACACGGCTCTCGCCTTATCGATGGCGTAGCGCAGCCGCAGGTTGGTGTCCGGGTCCCCGCCGCCGTTGCGGGCCGCGATGATGATGTACCGGCTCAGCTTGCTGAAAAGCTTGGCCCGCTGGGCGTCCTGCTTGCCCTTGCGGACGGCGATGTTCGCCGAATGGGAATGCCCGGCCATAAGACCTCCGTCGGTTCGAGTCGAATGTCAGTATAGCGGAGGCCGAACGGGACGGAACCGCGGTCGCGCCGCGCCGCCTGCTACGGTAAGCGACTCCGGGACTGCTCGCCCCAACGGGGCGACCGGTAATAGCCAGGGGTACCAACCCCTGGTCTGGCCGAGTCCACCCCCGTAACCCCGAAGGGGTGACCCGTTCATCGCCTACGGGTCACCCCTTCGGGGTTACAATCTTCATCGCCGACCGTTCCAGGGGTTTCACCCCTGGCTATTACCGGTCGCCCCGTTGGGGCGGCGAGGACCCGGCGGCACCCTCCCCGAGGTTCCCATGCGAACCGCACGTCTACTCGCACCGGCCACCCTGCTCGCCGCGTCTCTCGCCCTGTCGGCTCGTGCCGCGGACGAGGGGTTCACGCCGCTGTTCACTGCCGACGGGCCGCCGAAGGGGTGGGTCGTCACCGAGTGGAACGACCTCGCCAAACCCGCCGCGAAGGGCGTGACGTGGTCCGTCAAGGACGGCGTCCTCACCCCCGGCAAGCTCCGCGGCACCTGGCTTGTCTCGGAGAAGGAGTACACCGACTTCGTGCTGGAGTTCGAGATTAAGCTGACCGAGCGCGGCAACAGCGGCGTGGCCCTCCGCACCCCGATGAAGGGCGACCCGGCGTTCGACGGGATGGAACTCCAGGTCGCCGACTTCCGCTACAACACGCAGGCCAAGGATTCCGAGTTGACCGGCGGCATCTACCGGGCCATCGCCCCGACGAAGCAGGTCTACAAGCCGACCGAGTGGAACACCGTCCGCATCGAGCTGAAGGGCGACCGCCTCAAGGCGACGATCAACGGCGAGCTGGTGCAGGACGTGGACCTGACGAAGTTCGACCAGCCGGTGAAACGGCACGACGGCACCGACGCCCCGCCGGTCAAGGACCGGCCCAAGAAGGGACACATCGGCTTCCAGCACCTCAGCCGCAACAACGAGCCGATTCAGATCAAGAATGCGCGGGTCAAGGAGCTGAAGTAGTTGGCGAACGGCCGGCGTCAGCCGGCCGGTGGGACTCGCTCCACCGGGCGGCTGACGCCGGCCGTTCGCCGAGTCGGTGGCTTGATCGCACTCTACTGCGCCAGCTTGAGCTTGCGGCGGACCTCCTGCAACCGGTCCTGCTGGCGACCGACGTGCGAGTCGGTGGACAGCTCGGCCGCCTTCTCCCACGCCTTGCGGGCCGCGGTCTTGTCCCCCTGCCGGAAGCACACGTCGCCGAGGTGGTCCCAGACCACCGCGTCGCCGGCCGTGTCCTGCAGCTTCGCCGCCCGCTCCAGCGCCTCCCGCGCCTCGGGCAGCTTGCCGCGGCGGAACAGCACCCACCCCAGGCTGTCCAGGTACGTTCCGCTCTCCGCCTCCGGGGTGCCGAGCTTCGCCCGCTCGAATCGGTCGATCTCGATGGCCCGGCGGACCATCGCCTCGGCCTCGGGCAGGTTCCGCCCCTGGTCGGCCAGGTTGTACCCCAGGTTGTTCAGCGCCAGCGCGTCGTCCGGGTCGTCGTCCAGCACCGCCCGCAGCTCGGCCTCGGCCCGGGCGTACTCCTTCAGCCCCAGGTAGGAGTTCGACAGGACGTACCGGGTTTCGCTGACCTCCCGGTCCGGGAACTCGGCGAGGACGTCCTGGCACTCCCGGACCGCGTCCGCATGGCGGCCGAGCAGGTTGAGGATCACCGCCTTCTGCCGCCGGGCCCACGGCTTGCCGTCCCCCTGCACCGTATCCACCACCCCCCGCTGGATCAGGTCCAGCGCCGCGGCAGCCTGACCCAGCTCGGCACACGCGGTCGCCTGGTACACCTCGTACCCCAGGGTCCGCCCCTGCTGGCCCTTGCGGCCGCGGGCCCGCGGCGCCCGGCCGATCATCACCGCCGCCTCGGACTTGACCGCGTCCCACTTCCGTTGCCGCGCCAGCACCCGCAGGTAGGCCAGCTCGACCTCCGGTCCGCCGTCCCGGCTGGCGGCCTTCAGCAGCACCTCGGCGGAGGCCAGCTCCCCGTCCCGCTCGGCCAGCGCGGCCACCAGTTCCCAGGTGTCGGGCGACCGGCCGCCCCCCTGGCGGGCGTCAGCGGTCGCCTGCCGGGTCAGCGCCTCGGTCAGCCCCGGCTCGGCCTTCACGGCGGCGACCATCGCCCGCGCCCGGTCCACCGCCGTCGGGTCGGCCGGCAGCGGGTTCGGCGGCCGCCGCTCTCCCTCTCGCCACGGCCGGGCCGCCCGCAGCAGTTGGTCGGTCGTGTCGAGCAGGTCCTTCAGCCGGCCCGTTTCCTTCTGGAACCGCACCAGACGGCGGAAGAACTCCGGGTCGGCCGCCTTCTCGGACAGCTCCCCGAACAGCCGGGCGGCCGCGGGCGGGTCGTCGCGGGTCAACTCCGACGCCAGCACCCACCGGATGGACTCGTTCTTCGGGTTCTCCTCGGCCAGCCGGGCGAGCGTGCCGGGGATCGCGTCGGTACGCCCGGCCTGCCGGAGCAGGACCGCCAGCCGCTCGTAGGCCGCCGGGCCGGGCGGGCCGAGCTTGAGGAACCGGGTCAGGTGGGTCAGCGCCTCGTCGGGTTTGCCCGCGTCGGCCAGCACCCCGGACAGGTTCCAGTCCAGCCGCGCCGCGGATGTCGTGTCGCCGGCCTTCGCCGCCAGGTCGTGCGCCTGCCGGTACGCGGTGACGGCCTCGGTCGGCTTCTTCTGCCCGGCCAGCGCCTCGCCGATCTTCTCGCGGACCGCGGCCGCCTCGCGGTCCAACTCCGCGGGCGACTCAAAGACGGTCTTCAGCAGCACGTCGCGACGGTCGGCGAGCAGTTGGTCGGCGGCGCGAAGCGCCGTCTCGGCCCCGGCCCAGTCCGCGGCGGCGGCGCACGCCCGGCCCAGGTCGCGGAGCAGGCCGTAGCGCTGCGCGGGCTTCTCCGCGACACGCGGGCTGTCGGCCGCCTGCCGTAGCCGTTTAGCCGCCTCGGGGTACTGCTTCGCGTCGTGGAGGAGCTTGCCCAGGGCGTGCGCCGTGTCGGCGTCGTGGGGGTCGAGTTCGAGGACCTTCTCGGCGGCGCGGATCGCGGCGAGGTCGCGGCCGACCTCGGCGTAGAGCTTCACCAGCGGCCGCAGCGGCTCGGGCGAGGACGGGTCCGCCTTCGCGGCGGCCTCGAACTGCCGCAGCGCCTGGACAGGCAGCCCGGCGCGGGCCTTGACCCGGCCGACGCCGTAGCGGGCCAGGGCATCGAGGTGGGCGTCGGCGGGCTGGTCCGGGCCGGGGAGCAGCAGCGCCAGCAGGAACACCCGGATCATCGGCCGGCCTCCGCGCGGCGGGGAAGGGTCGCGCGGATTCTAACGCGAACCGGTCGCCCCGCCAACGCGAACGCGGTTCGGTAGTGCGTCAGCTTGGGAGGGCGAGGCTCCTGCCGAGCCTCTGGGAGCTTCGGCTCGGCAGGAGCCTCGCCCTCCCAAAAGCCAAACTGACGCACTACCCACGGTTCGGGAGGGTCACGGCAAGATGAGTGCCCGAACGCTCGACGTGCCGCCGGTGGCCGGGTCGATCTGCCGGCGGATGCCCTTGTACGGCTGCTCGCGGCGGTCGATCGCGTACTGGTCCAGGCCCAGCCGGGGGATCAGCCAGTCGTGGGTCGTCCACGGGTCGATGAACACCTGCCGGCGCGCGGCCTCCTGGACCAGCCGGCGGCTGGCCGTCTGGCCGTAAAAGATCAGCGGATACCGCGCCCGATCGAACTGCGGGTCCAGGTCGGTGATGGCGTGGATGCAGTCGCAGCCGTTGCCCTCGCGGGCCGCCTCGCCGACCGTGTCGATGCACTGATAGCCGACCTGGCCGCTGGTCTCCAGGAACTCCTTCTGGATCAGGAACCGGCGGTACGCCCGCGGCTGGACCTCGTATGGCCCCCACATCGCGACCTTCTGGTCGGTCTCCTGAGCCCAGCGGATTGTCTCGTGCATCCCGAGGTTGACCGGCGGCTCGACCCGGAAGCTCATCGGGCGAACCTCCAGCGTGGCCGGCAACCAACTGATGTGCTGCACGTCGAGCTGGGGTTCGGCGCAGCCGTCGGACCAGGTGGCCTTGACCGCGACCATCCAGGAATGGGTCCGGGAGGGGCGGAGGTACGCCACCTGCTGCGACCCGAAGACGAGGATGTAGTACTTCTCGTTGGGCGGGGCGGGGTAGTCCAGCGACTCCGGCGGGATCTCGGCGGCCGGGGTGGGCGGCTTCTCGGCCAGTGCGGCGCACCCGACCGCGTGGGCGGTCAGGAGGGCCACGAGCAGTGCGCGGGCGGAGCGTGCCATGCCAGCTACCTGCCTCAGGTTCGCAGCGGAGAGCCGTGCCGGACCGCGTGGTCCGGTCGGAAGCGCCCCGCCTGCACCTTTCGACCGGCAAAGGCAGTGCGGACGAGCGGGTCTGGCCGACGGGAGGACCGGAAGGAAGGGATGGGACGGCAGGATCGGTACAGATTAACGCAACCCGGCGAGCGGGGGGTGTTAGCCCCCCGAGTGCTTCTCTGGTCGAGAGGCAACCTACACACCTATCTGATTGATTGAGTGATGAGGTGGGCCGACGCGTGAAGCACTCGGGGGGCTTACGCCCCCCGCTCGCCGGGTTGGAAGGATTAGTTGAGTTTCTGTCCTACCGCGACTTGGGCTTGGGTTTGGCGTCCTTGGCCTTGCCCTTGGCGAGCAGTTCCTGCCCGGTCGGGCAGTCGGCCTTCAGCGGGCACTGCGGGCACAGCGGCGTGCCCTCGACGCAGATCGCGTCGGCGTGCTGGATCAACTCCTCGGTGAACTCGTACCCCTTGGCCTTCGGGACGTAGTGCTCGACCGACGCCCGGACCGCCTCCAGGTCGTCCGCGTCGGCGTCCGTGACGCCCAGCCGGTTGAGCACCCGCAGGCTCGGCGCGTCCAGCGGCACCGCGTGCCCGCCCAGCGACCGCTGCGTCACCCAGGCGACCACGAAGTCGGTGACGCCCTTGTCCTTGTACCGGGCGAGCTGCTTGGCCGCCTGCTTGAGCCCCTTCTTCTCCAGGTCTTCCAGGTCGAAGGAGTACGTCCGCTCGAAGTGCTCCTGGAGGAAGTCCACGATGCGTTTCGCGCGGTCGCCGGCCCCCAACAGCTTGCCGAGGACGTCGGCCACCTCCTGCACGGAGCTGACCCGGACCTCGTTCCAGTCGAAGAACGCGGCCTTCAGGCGGGCGAACCCGGCGTCGGCGGCGGCCGACGGCACCCCCTCGCGGCAGATGGCGTAGACCACCTCCTCGATGATCGGCCGCTTGGGCGGCTCGGGGGGCGGGGGGAACTTCTTCTTGAGGGCCGTCTGGGCGGTGGCCAGGATTTGCTGCTTGTTGGTGGTGGCCGGCGGCATGCGGGGTCGCTCTCCGGGCGAGGGGGCCGTGGGGCCCCGTTATGTGGTCCGCCACTCCTTCGGCGTGGCCGGCTGACTCTCAATCTCTGGGTGGGGCGGCCGGGTCGTCGGGCTCGTCGCCCTCTTCTCCCGTCCCGTCGTTATCAGGCTCCGCGGCGTCCCCGGCAACCTCGCCCCGCTTCAGTTGCTCCTCCCGGATGAGGCGGGCGATCTCGATCGACTTCTTGACCCCCTCGTCCACGACGAACGTGACGTGGGGAACGTACCGGCTGGTCATCCGCTTGGCGAGCTTGGTCTGCACGAACCCGGCGGCGCTCTGGAGGCCGTACAGGGTGAGCTTCTGCTCCTTCTCGGTGCCCATCAGCGAGACGAACACCTTGGCGTGCTGGAGGTCGCCGGACACCTCGGCGCGCGTGACGGTGACGTTCTTGACCCGCGGATCCTTGATCTCGAACAGGATGGCCTCGGCGGCGACCTCGCGGACGACCTCGTTCACGCGGGCAATTCGGTGCGATTTCATCTGCCGTCCGTCCTGGCGTTCGTGGGCTACCGCGCGGCCTGGGCCAACGAGCCGGCGAAATCAACGATCCACCGCCGCTGCTCGGGGGTCTCCGGCACCGGGCAGCCCCGGGCGTCGGCGACGGCCCGGATCGCGGACTCCGCGTCCGCCCCCAGAACGATCAACACGCCCGCGGCGAGAACCGCCGACCGGCCGATCCCCTGGCGGCAGTGAACGGCCACGGTCTTGCCGTCCGCGATCAGCCCGACGAGTCGGGCGATCATGTCCGCGGCCACCTTGGGCGCCGGGACACCTCGGTCGGGAACCGGCAACGTCAGGAACTCAATCCCTTGCGCCCGGCACTCGTCGGCCTCGGCGGTGAGGCCCAGGTCGGCGACCTCATCGGGCGTCAGCATCGATAACACGACATCAACGCCGGCCCGCCGCCACGCCGCGACCTCGTCCGCCAGCCAGTCCCCGCCGCGCGGCCGCGGCAAGATCGCCAGCCGACCGTTCGCGGGGATCGGGATCAGATACAGGTCCGCCCTCATGGCACACTCACGACGGGTCGGCGATCGGGTCTTTGGGGATCACCTCACGGGGCAGCGAATCCACGTCCACCCCTCGGTCACGCAACACCTTGATCCGGTGGTGCCCGTCGATGACCGTGCCGTCGGGCCGCGCCTTCAGCGACCCGGGTTGTCCGGGTCGCAGGGAGTCGATCAACTCCCGGACGGACAGCTTGCCGTATGCCTCCAACTTCGACCGCACCAGCGAGCCGTCCGGGTGCAACGGCTTCAGTGGGGGCGGAGGCATCGTGTCTCACACCACCTCCGAGCCGACTTCTATCTCGCCGCTCAGATACTCGGCTATTGGGTGCTTGCGCATCGCCTCCTGGATCGTTTGCAGCACGCCGCGGACCGGACCAGGCTCGGCGCCGACCGCCGCGACGCCGACCTCGATCACCTTCACGTCGTCCAGGTGGCCGACCTCGGTGGCCGCCACGTTGAACCCGCTCCGCAGCCGGTCCAGGATGCTGCGGACCACCTGCCGCTTGTCCTTGAGCGTCCGGCTCTCGCGGACCAGGAGCCGGGCGTGCAGGGTGCCAACAACCATGAGCTTTGAGCGGTGAGCGATGAGCGGTGAGCAATACGGCGGTTCGGCTCACCGCTCATCGCTCACCGCTCAAAGCTATAAGGTTCGTTGCCGGGTCTCGATCTTGAACGCCTCGATCACGTCGCCGACCTTGATGTCGTCGAAGCCCGTGATCTTCATACCGCACTCGAAGCCCTCGCGGACCTCGCGGACGTCGTCCTTGAACCGCTTGAGGCTGTCCAGCCCGACCACCTTCTCCCCCTGCGGGTAGAGGACCGTGCCCTCGCGGATGACTCGCACACGAGCGCTGCGCTCGATCGTACCGGTGGTGACGTAGCAACCGGCGATGGTGCCGGTCTTCGAGATCTTGAACGTCTCGCGGACGATCGCCCGGCCCAGGTGGACCACCTCCTCGACCGGCTTGAGGCGCCCCTCCAGCGCGGCCTTCACGTCGTCCACCAGGTTGTAGATGATCTGGTACTCGCGGACCTTGATCGAGTACTGCTCGGCGAGCTTCAGGGCTGCGTCGTCGCTGGTCACGTTGAAGCCGATGATCAGCGTGTCGTCGGGGCTGGTCAGGGCCAGCGTCACGTCGGACTCGGTGATCGCCCCGATGCCGGCGTGCAGCACCCGGGTGCGGACCTCCTCGTGGGTCAGCTTCTCCAACTCCTTGCGGATCGCCTCGACCGAGCCGCGGGCCTCGGCCTTGAGGATCACCTTCAACTCGCTGATCTTGGCCTTGGCGTTCTGCTCCTTGAGCTTGTCCAGGCTGACCGGGCTGAACTTCGCCAGTGCCGCCTCCTGCTTCTGCTGGCTGCGGCGCTCGGCGATCTCCTGGGCGGTGCTGATGTCGTCCACCGCGTAGAACGGGTCGTCGGCGTCGGGCACCTCGTCCAGACCGATGACCTTGACCGGCACGCTCGGCCCGGCCTCCTCGATCGGCCGGCCCATGTCGTCGTACATCGCCCGGACCCGGCCGTAGGTCGCCCCGCACAGGAGCGTGTCGCCCTTGTGCAGGGTGCCGTTCTGGACGAGCAGCGTCGCGACGACGCCGCGGTCGCCTTCCTTGTACGCCTCCAGGCAGGTGCCGGAGCCGGCCAGGGTCGGGTCGGCCTTCAGCTCAGCCAACTCCGCCATCAAGCCGATCGTATCGAGCAGTTCGCCGACCCCAACGCCGGTGACGGCGCTGGTGTAGATGACCGGCGTCTCGCCGCCCATGTCCTCGGGGGACAGCCCCAGGTTGAAGAGCTGGTTCTTGACCTTGTCCGGGTTGGCGCCGGGCAGGTCCACCTTGTTAATCGCCACGATGATGTCCACGTCCGCCGCCTTGGCGTGGGCGACGGCTTCCTCGGTCTGCGGCATGATGCCGTCGGTGGCGGCGACCACGATCACTGCGATGTCGGTGACGTTGGCCCCGCGGGCGCGCATCTTGGTGAACGCCTCGTGGCCCGGCGTGTCGAGGAAGGTCGTGGACTTGCCGTCCTTCTCAACCCGCCAGGCGCGCAACACCTGCGTGATGCCGCCGGCCTCGGTGGACACCACGTCGGAGGTCAGGCCGTACTGCTGGCGGATCTTGTCCAGCAAGGACGTCTTGCCGTGGTCCACGTGGCCCATGATCGTGACGATCGGCGGCCGCAGGACCAGGTTGGCGGCGTCGGACTTGTTGGCCCTCTCCTCCAACTCGCGGAAGAGGACGTCCTCGACCGTTTCGGCCTTCTTGGCGACCAACTCGACGCCGCGGTCCACGGCGACCATCTCGGCGACCTCGAACTCGACGTTCGAGTTGATGGTGTAGAGCGAGTTGGTCAGGTTCTTGAGCTTGAGGATCAGCTCGCCGGCCTTCATGCCGATCGTCTCGGACATCGACCGGACGGTGATCGGCAGCATGATCTCGACCTTGCCGGAGACGGTCGGCTTGCGGACGACGTGCTGCTTGCCGCGGTGCTTCTTGATCCGGGAGCCGAACTGGGACTCGATCATGTCCACGCGGCCGCCCGCGCCAATGATGATCGAGCCGCGGCCGGGGATGCCGCCGCCCGAGCGGCCCTTGTCCTGGCGGGCCTTGTGCCGGGAGTCGCGGCCGGAGACCTCGCCCGGCCGCTTGGCGCCGGGCAGGTCCACCTTGTTAATCGCCACGATGATGTCCACGTCCGCCGCC
>DATLIF010000497.1:0-6351 GCA_035539575.1 Fimbriiglobus sp.
GCTATGAGCGGTGAGCCAGACAAGATCGCCTTTTGTCTTGTCTGGCTCACCGCTCATAGCTCACCGCTCATAGCTCCAGGGTCCGGCACGCCCGCCTCCGCGAACCCCTTCTTGCGCAGCAGGCACGAGTCGCACCGGCCGCACGCGCGACCTTCGGGGTCCGGGTCGTAGCAGCTCAGCGTCTGTGCGTAGTCCACTCCGAGCCGCAGGCCCTCGCGGATGATCTCGGCCTTGGTCAGCTTCAACAGCGGTGCGTGGACGCGGAACCGCCCGGTGCCCTCGACGCCGGCCTTGGTGGCCAGGTTGGCGAGGTGCTCGAACGCCTCCAGGAACTCCGGCCGGCAGTCGGGATAGCCGCTGTAGTCGAGCACGTTCGCCCCGATGAACAGGTCGAACGCTCCGACCGTCTCCGCGTACCCCAGCGCGACCCCGAGCAGGATGGTGTTCCGCGCCGGGACGTACGTTACCGGGACGCCGTGGCCGATCGCCTCGTCGGTGCGGTCCTTCGGCACCGCGACGTCGGCGGTCAGCGCCGAGCCGCCGATGGCGCGCAGGTCCAGCCGCACCGTGCGGTGGTCCGCGACGCCGAAGGCGCGGGTGACCGCTGCGGCCCGCTCCAGTTCGACCCGGTGCCGCTGGCCGTAGTCCACCGTCAGGGCGTACACCTCGAAGCCCTGCGACTTCGCCATGGCGAGGGTCGTCGTGCTGTCCAGCCCACCGCTCAGAAGCACGACGGCACGGGGCACGCGAGCCCTCCTTTGTTCCCACCGGCGGGAACCGACTTCCCGACTATCGGACGACCGTCCAGGCGGGACAGGACCCGCAGGGCACCGCTACAATACCGTCGCGACCGCACGCCGCACCAGGAACCGCACCCCATGACGCCGTCCGCCGACCAACTGGAGACGTTCCCCAACCCCCGGCCGGGGCGCGACTACACCATCGAGATCGTCTGCCCGGAATTTACCAGCGTCTGTCCAAAAACTGGCCAGCCGGACTACGGGACCATCACCTACCGCTACACACCTGGCCCGACGTGCGTCGAGTTGAAGTCGCTAAAGCTTTACTTGCAACGCTTTCGCAACGAGGGGATCTTCTACGAGCAGGTGACCAACCGCCTGCTGGACGACTTCGTGGCGGCCTGCCAACCGGTGCGGTGCCAGGTGGTGTCGAGCTGGACGCCGCGGGGCGGGATCACGACCAACGTGACCTGCACCTACGAGGCGGACAAACAGTAAGGCCCACCCGCGTCTGCGGATGGGCCTGCCAGACTTCGACCCGAACTAGTTGACTACAATACCGTTGCGAACGGCGGCCTGGGGCAGAACTTCCCGCACCCCGCTCTGGGCTAGTTGCTTGACGTGGAACGACGAAGCCCGGCCGCGCAGGACGACGGTGCCCCCCGTCATCTCCACGGCCAGGTTCTGAACCCGCCGGCCGGTCCGGTCGTGAATCTTCTCCGTCAAGACTTCGTCCAGTGGTTTTGGCAGCGCGCTCATGATCGGGATCGGGTCCGTCTGCGATGTGGGCGACCCGCTCAACTTATAGGCACGGGACGCCCGGTTAAAGTTCAAAACGTCCGCATTTATCTATTCCTCACGATGCGATTCATTCATCAGCAAAACGCGGGCCAGAGTGCAACCACCGCATCAATTCCCATCCACGGAGCCGACGGGGTTCCGTCCGCCGAACTCCATCGCTTACTGACCGAGAAGTCCCGCTGTGTCCGGTTCGAGTACTGCGTCTCGGTCCTCGTTGTCACGTTCCGGTGCCAGTCGAGCCCTTACCTGATCGACCGCCCGCAGTCCCGGTTCTGGTACGGTCTGGCGTATAGCCTGATGGCGCTGGCGTTCGGCCCGTGGGGCGTTCCGTGGGGGCCGATCCTGACCGCCCGCGCGATCTGGGTTAACCTGCGAGGCGGGGAAGACGTGACCGCACTCGTCCTCTCCCGACTCGGCGGCGAGCCAACGCGGGACTGACCGTTGCCGGTCGGTAAAATGTTCTCGACCGGACCCTCGCAACCCGGAGGTCGCTCGTGGCCCGCTTCGGAACGTTCGCCCTCCTCGCCGCGGCCCTGGCCGTCCCGCTTTCGCACGTCCGTGCGGGCGTCTACAGCCCGGACGCGCCGAGTCCGTTTCCGGTTCGCGCCGATGGGACCGCCGAGGAGTTGCCGTTCGGGCCAGAGTTCGAAGGGCCGTTCGCGCAGCAGTTCGGCCGGCGGCTCAACGAGGCGGACGACCGGCCGGAGGCGGTCCGCGGGTCGAAGAACGAAGACCGGGCTGGGCTGCTGGCCCGGATCGACGGCCTCAAGGGGAAGGGCGGCGAAGCCGCAGCGCTGTCGGCCGCGTACCTGCGAGCGGGCAAACCGACCGAGGCGCTGAACCTGCTCGCGCCGCTCAGCCGCAGCCGGTCGCCGGACTTCCGCGTGCTGGCCCACTTCGCTCACGCCCACGCGGTCCGCGGCGAGTGGGAGGAGGCAGTCCGCTGGCACCAGGCGGCCGTCCTCGACGCTGAATTCCCGGACGACCTGCCCGACACCACACCCGAGCAGCGTAAGTGGCTGCTGAAGGTGGAACGGCAACACTACACGCGGTGGTTGCAGATCCACCGCCAGCGCGCGGCCGCGAAGTTCCCGCCGGACCGGGAGGAGGTGTTTCCGCTCTTCGACGTGAAGTTCGTCAACGACGCGGGAACGTACGAGCCGGGCAAGCTCGCTGCCGCCGAGAAGGCGAAGCTGCCGCCGGACGCGGTCGCGGTCGTGCAGCAACTGCTACTCTGGGCGCCGTGGGACACCGGCCTGTACTGGCTGCTGGCCGAGCTGTACGCCGCCGACGGCCGGGTGCGGCCGGCCGACGTGATCTTCTTCCAGTGCGCCAACAGCCGGCAGTACTCGAACCGACAACTGCTGATGGACCACCGGCACGTTGTCCGCGAGGCGGCGGAGAAGGCCCGCCGGGAGGCCCCGACGGACGTGCCTCTGATCGCCGACACGCCGCCGGAGCAGCCGAAGCCGAACGGCGACCAGTTCATGCCGTCGCGGGACAAGCTGATCGCGGTCGGGGTGGTGTTCGGTATGATCGTGCTGGTTCTGTTGGCGCTGCAGTTCCGGGCGATCGGCCGGCGACTCCGCGGCGGGTGCGGACCGTCCGGGTGAGGCTGATCCGCCGCCCGCGGTCGCGGGCTCGGGCGAACGGCCGGCGTCAGCCGGCTGGTGGGGTTCTACCAGCCGGCTGACGCCGGCCGTTCGCCAGGAGGGTGTGGGAGCGATCGATTAAGTGTATATCATGTCCACATGTCCACATCAACCCGTTCGTACCGCCGGCACCTGCGTGCCGCCGAGGCCCACCTGTCGGCCGCGTCGCCGGTGTTCGCCGCGGTCATCGCGCAGGCCGGCCCGTGTACCCTCACGCCCAACCCGGACGTGTTCCGGGTCCTGGTCGGGTCGCTCATCTCACAGTTCATCTCGACCGCGGCGGCCAAGGCGATCCAGGCCCGACTGGAGGCGCGCCTCAAGGGGAACGTGACGCCGCGACGGCTCCTGAACCTGACCGACGACGACCTGAAGGCGTGCGGCATCTCCGGCGCCAAGGCGAAGTCCATCCGCGGCGTGGCCGAGCAGTTCGCACGCAGCCGGCGGTTCGCCGACGAACTGGCCGCCGCAGACGACCTCGCCGTGCGGGCGTTGCTCCTGCCGCTGTACGGCGTCGGGCCGTGGACGGTGGACATGCTGCTGATCTTCTGCCTGGCCCGGACCGACGTGTGGCCGGTCGGCGACTTCGCGGTTCGCGCCGGCGTGCGGGACCTCTTCGGATTCGACCAGATGCCCGGCCCGACGGAGATGGAGGCGGTCGCCGAGCCGTGGCGGCCGTACCGGTCCGTGGCGGCCTGGTATCTCTGGCGAAGCCGGGGATTTGTGCCGCAGTCGGGCCTGGAAGTCGAGGCAGCACCGGACGCGAACCCCTAACTTGGCTAGTTCCGGTTTCGGTTGTCTCTAGCGAGCCGACGACGCCAGTCGTCGGGTGAGCAGGCGACACCCGACGACTGGCGTCGTCGGCTCCCAACGAGTCAGGTGCCGGGACGTCTCGATCCGCACCGGATCCAGTCAAGCGAACGTGAACAGGTGTCGATATATCAGGACAGGGTCTATCGCTACCGGCATCGACCGGTCCAGAGTCCCATTCCTGAGGAGCGATTCATGAAAACGGTCGCGGGTCTGGTGGTGGCGGCGGTGCTGGTCGGCGGGGTGGCGGCGCGGGCGCAGGATGCTTCGAAGATGCCGGCGCCCCAGAAGGAGCACGTTTGGCTCAAACAACTCGAAGGGGAATGGGTGTCCGAGAGCGAGGCGGTGATGGAGCCCGGCAAGCCGCCGATCAAGTGCAAGGGGACCGAGACCGTCCGCACGCTCGGCGGGTTCTGGAGCATGGCGGAGATGTCGAACGACTTCATGGGCACCTCGGTCATCGGTGTCATGACGATCGGGTACGACGCCCAGAAGAAGAAGTACGTCGGCACCTGGGTGTGTTCGATGGCCGACTGGCTCTGCAAGTACGAGGGGTCGGTGGAAGGTAACGTGTTGACGCTGGAGACCGAGGGCCCGCACCCCGCCACCGGCAAGCTCGTCAAGATGAAGGACGTGATCGAGATCAAGGACAAGGACCACAAGGTGCTGACATCGCTGATGCAGGGCGAGGACGGCAAGTGGGTCACGTTCATGACCATGACCTCCCGGCGCAAGAAGTAGCTGCGGCTCGTCAGAGCCGTCCCGGCGGGTCGGTCTTGGCTGGCCCGCCGTTGAATGGCTAGAATTCCGGTGGACTTCCGTCCTTCCGTGAGACGCCCGTTCATGCCGTCCGATTCAGTCACCTCTTTCCTTGACCACGCGCGAGCCAGCCGGCTGATCCTCCCCGATCAGGTGGACGACCTGATCCGCCGGCCGGACGTGCCCCGGGAGAACCTGGCTGCCGTCTGCGACCTCCTCCGCGATCGCGGGGTGCTGACGGCGTACCAGGCGGACCTGATCCGCTCCGGCCGGATGGCCGAGTTGACCTTCGCTGGCTATCCGGTGGTCGGCGAACTCGGCCCGTGCCCCGGCGGGACGGCGTACCGGGCGCTGCACCCGTCGCTGCGGACGCCGGTGGTCCTCCGCCGCATCCGCCCCGACTGGGTCGAGGCCGGGGACAACCTGTCGGCGTACGTCCAGCGGGCGCAAGCCGCCTGCCCGGTGGTCCACCCGCACCTGGCGAACCTGCTCGACGCCGGCGTCTACCAGGACGAGCCGTTCGTCACCCTGGAGCCGTTCGACTCCGCCGACCTGCTCGCCCTGGTGACCGACATCGGCCCGATGCCGGCGACGCTGGCCGCGAGCTACGCCCGGCAGGTGGCGCTGGCCCTCCAGGTCGCCCACACCCGCGGGTTGGCCCACGGCGGCGTCCGGCCGGAGGCCGTTCGCGTCGGCCCGCTGGTTCCGCTACCGCCGCGGCCGGACGGCACGCCTCGGTCCCGCCCGACCCCGACGGCAACGGTCAAACTCTTCGAGTTGGGACTGGTCCCCCGCTCCGGCGAGGAGCCGACCCCGGCCGGGGACGTGGCCGCCCTTGGGGCGACACTCCACTACTTGCTCACCGGCAGCGCCCCGGTCGCCGGCGGTTCGACCCTGGAAGCCCAGCGGCCCGACCTGCCGGCCGAGTTGACGGGGCTGGTCCGGGAGATGACCGCCACCGACCCCGCGGCCCGGCCGACCGCCGCGGCCGTCGCACTCCGGCTCGGGGCGACCGGCCCGGCAATCTCGCCCCCGGCCGCCAAGCCGGACTCCGGCCGGGCCGCCGGGTCCGACGTGCCCCTGGGCATCGTCCGCGGGCCCGGACCGTCTGGCCTGTCCAGCGGGACGGGGACCAACGTCACCCCGGTCGAGGAGCCGTCGGCGAAGGAGACCGGTGAGTGGGTGGCCGTGCCGTATCAGGGCGAGGCCGACCCGTACACTCCGCTGTACACCCCGGTCCCCTACGGCGGGTGGCCGGCGGAGGCGGCCGCGGGGTTCCCGGAGGTGCTCGACGACTCTCCGCCTCCGCGCCGACAGCCGGAGGAGAAGAGTAGCCGGGTCTGGATCTGGCTGGTGATCGGGGCCGGGTTGCAGATCCTCGCCATCGTCGGGTGGATTTACCTGTTCGCCACCCCGGGCTGCGGCGGCGAGAACCGATGACGCCCTGCATCAGCCAGGCGACGACCCTGCCGACCCCGTTCGCCGACGACCTGGCCGCCTACGCTGCCGGCGGCTGGCCCGCGGCCGAGGTCTGGCTGACCAAGCTCGAAACCCATCTGGAAAAGTCCTCCGCGGGCGACACCGCGAAGCTC
>DATLIF010000498.1:0-2814 GCA_035539575.1 Fimbriiglobus sp.
CGTCGTACCGGGCGCCGCATCCGTCGGAGGTGCTCGACCCCGATCCGTTCGTGCCGCCCGGCCCGCCGCCGATGACCCCGCACGAGCGGGAACTGCTCGACGCGGTGCTGGCGGACCCGGACGCCGACGAGCCGCGGCTGCGGTACGCCGCGTGGTTCGACCGGCAAGGAGACGAACGCGGCGAGTTCATCCGATTGCAGATCGAAGAATTTCACCGCGGAGGGCGCGGAGGGCGCAGAGAGAAAGACAGAGTTGATATCCGTTTTAACTCAGTTTTTTCCTCTGCGCCCTCTGCGCCCTCCGCGGTGAATCGGGTTTTGCTATTACTGGCCCCGTGGTCGGCGCGGGACGTGGTCTTCCGACGCGGGTTCGCCGAGGCGATGTCGCTCGCCGGGCGTGCGTTCATCTCCATCAGCGACGGCCTGTTCCGCACCACCCCGCTGCGGGACGTGCGGCTGGTCGCGGTCGCGCCGTTCCTGGACGAACTGGCTCGCACGCCGAACCTGGTGAAGCTCGAACGGCTCGACCTGTCCGGCAACTGGATCGGCCCGACCGGGGTGCGGGAGCTGGCTCGCTCGCCGCACCTGGCCCGGCTGCGGGAAATCGACTTGTCCCGCAACGGCCTTGGTGCCGATGGTGTGCGCGAACTGCTGGCCGCGCCGTGGCTAGGCCAGCTCCGCTCGCTTTCGCTGACCGACAACGGGCTGACCGCAACCGAGGTCGATCAACTCCTCGCCGAGCCCGCACTCGCCGGGCTGGCTCACCTGGACTTCTCCGGCAATGATCCGGGGGCTTATGCGACAGAGAAACTTCGCGATCGATTCAATTCCGGGCCACTGCTGCGATAGACGGTCGTGCCGTCGGGAGGCAGAATAGGCGTAACTATCGTGCGGAGTCGCTTTTCATGGCCGTTAACTTGCCGCCGCAGTACCACGATGCCGAGGCCCGGTACAAGAAGGGCAAGACGGCCGAGGAGAAGCTCGCTGCGCTCAAGGAAATGTGGGTCATTCTCCCCAAGCACAAGGCGAGCGAGAAGGTCCAGGCCGACCTCAAGACCAAGATCAGCGAACTCACCGACCAGATCGAGCACGAGAAGACCGCCCCCAAGAAAGCGCCCCACGGCACGCACAAAGTCCCCCGGCAGGGCGCCGGGCAGGTGGTGTTCCTCGGTCCGCCGAACGCCGGCAAGTCCCGACTGCTGACCCGGCTGACCAAGGCGACGCCGCAGATCGCCCCGTACCCGTTCACGACGCGCGAGCCGGTCCCGGGCATGATGGAATACGAGGACGTGCGGGTACAACTCGTGGACCTGCCGCCCGTCACGCCGGACCACTACGAGCACTTCATCACCGACGTGACCCGGGCCGCCGACGCCGCGGTGTTGTTCCTGGACCTCTCCGACGACGACGGTCCGGCCGCCACGCAGGCGGTGATCGACCGGCTGAAGCAGGCTCGCCGCGAGCTGGTCGGCGGGGAGAAGCCGGCCGACGAGGACCCGACTACCTACTATCTCAAGACCCTGTTAGTTGCCACCAGGGCCGACGACGAGGCGGCCGACATCCGGCTGGAGATCGCCCGGGAGGCGTTCGGCGACCGGTTCCCTCTGCTGGTGATCTCGGCGGAGCAGGGCACCGGCCTGGAAGAACTGCGCAAGGCGGTCTATGACCTGCTCGGGGTGATGCGGGTCTACACCAAGCAGCCGGGCAAGCCGCCGGACATGACCAGCCCGTTCACTTGCCCGGTCGGCTCGACGCTTCAGGAGTTCGCCGGCCACGTCCACAAGGACTTCGAGGAGAACCTCAAGTCCGCGCGGGTGTGGGGGTCCGGCGCGTTCGATGGCCAGACCGTCGGCCGGGACCATGTTCTCAGCGACAGAGACGTTGTTGAGTTGCACCTGTAGCCCGACGTGACCAAGATAACGGACACATGACCGCGACCGCCGAACCACCGATGCCACCCGCAACCTACCTCGTCCGTCACGGGGTGATGCGGTTCCTCGGCGAGTTCGTCGCGCCGTCGGGCGTCGCCCCGGCTCGCCGGCAGACGGTGATCGTCAAGACCGACCGCGGTCAGGAGGTCGGCGAGGTCCTTTGCCCGGCCACGCCGCAGGCGGTCGCCGCTGTCCCGGACCCGACACGGGGCGAGATCCTCCGCCCGGCCGCCCGGGAAGACCTGGCCCGGATGGACCTGATCCGCGAACTTCGGAAGCGGGAGTTCGCGACCGGCGAGCGGTTGATCGCCCAGCACAAACTGGCAATGCAACTGGTGGACGTCGAACACCTCTTCGGCGGCGAACGGCTCGTCTTCTACTTCCTGGCCGAGAATCGGGTGGACTTCCGCGAGCTGGTCAAGAGCATGGCCCGCGAGTTCCACACCCGCATCGAACTGAGGCAGATCGGCGTCCGCGACGAGGCGAAGCTACTGGCCGACTACGGCGACTGCGGCAAACCCGTGTGTTGCAACACGCACATGGTGGTGATGCCGCCCGTCTCGATGCGGATGGCCAAGCTACAGAAGTCCACGCTCGACCCGGCGAAGATCAGCGGCCGGTGCGGCCGGTTGAAGTGCTGCCTGCGGTTCGAGCAGGACGTGTACGAGGAGTTCCAGGCTGCCCTACCGCCGGTCGGCAGCCGGGTGGTGACACGCAAGGGCCAGGGCCGGGTGCTGGCCCAGGAGATCCTCGCCCGACGGTTGCTGATCGAGTTCGAGGACGGCCGGCGGCTGCCAGTGCCGGTGGATGAGGTGTTGACCC
Source organism: Fimbriiglobus sp. (assembly GCA_035539575.1). Lineage (GTDB taxonomy): Bacteria > Planctomycetota > Planctomycetia > Gemmatales > Gemmataceae > DASSAT01. The sequence continues at coordinate 2,753 of DATLIF010000498.1, forward strand.
GGTTGTAACCCGGCGAGCGGGGGCGTTAGCCCCCAGTTGTTGCAACAACAGGGGGCTAACGC
>DATLIF010000499.1:0-10033 GCA_035539575.1 Fimbriiglobus sp.
ACCAGGAACACCAGCGCCCCGATCACCAGCGTCGCGGCCCCGATGGCGATGAACAGCCCACCGGTCGAGGCGTACACGAATACCCACCCGACCAGCGCCACCGCGCACGGCAGCGGGTACAGCCACATCTTCCACGGCCGCACGATCTCCGGCCGCAGGTTCCGCAACAGCACCACGCCGAACACCTGCGCCACGAACTGCTCCAGGATCCGCGTCGCGATCAGCGCCGTGATGATCGCGTCCAGGCTGAAGAAGCTCCAGAACAGGATCATCCCGCCGATGAGCAACAGCGACCGGTGCGGGATACGCAGCGTCGGGTGGACCGCCGCGAACCAGCGGAAGAAGTGGCCGTTGCGCGCCGCCGCGTACGGCACCCGCGAGTACCCCAGCGTCCCGGAGAAGCACGACGCGAAGCAACTGCCGACCAGGCACACCGTCACCAGCGTCGCCGCCCACTGGCCGTGACAGCGGGTCATGAACTCCGCCGTCAAGTTCAACTTCGCTGGCTCAACCTTCGCCTCCCGCCACGGCACCACCCCGGTCAGCGCCAGGTGGACCAGCAGGAACAGCACCACCACCGTCGCCGCGCTGAGCAGGATCGACCGCGGGATCGTCCGGGCCGGGTCGCGGACCTCGCCGCCGAGGTAGCAGACGTTGTAGTAGCCGAGATACGAGTAGATCGCGAACCCCATCCCCGCCCCGAGCGCCAGGCCGAAGTTCGGCGGCCGTTCGGCGTCGGAGAGCGAGAAGTCGAACGCCAGCGCCGGGTCGAAGCGCAGCGCGCCCTCGATCAGCACCCAGCCGATGAGCGCCAGCACCCCGACCAGGAACGCCACGCTCAGCCAGCCGAGCGTCGCCACCCGGCGGTACAAGAGCGCCAGGATCACCAGCCCCAGCGCCAGCCCGAACAGCCGCGCCGGCCCGAACGTCACGCCGACGGACTGCTCCTCCGAGATCGGCAGCTTGTACGAGACGGAGTGCGCCTCGTCGTACTCCTTGAACGACGGGCTGGCGGCGGTCGAGAACTGCGCGGCGGCGACCAGCCCGGAGCCGACCTCCAGCGGGCCGCTGATCAGGATCTGCCAGACGAACAGGAACGCCATCAGCCGGCCCCACCGGGCGCGGCCGTAGGACTCCAGCAGGTAGTGGTACGACCCGCCCGACGACGGCAGCGCGGCGCCGAGTTCGCCCCAGATCATGCCGTCGAAGAGGATCAGCACGCCGGCCACCAGCCAGGCCAGAAGCCCGTACGCCCCGGGCAGCACGCCGAGGATCAGCGGCACCGTGGCGAACACGCCGGCGCCGACGATCTGCGTGATGTTGATGGCGGTGGCCTGCCCCAGCCCCAGGCCGCGGGCGAGCGGCTGGCCGTCGGGCGCGTGGTCGGAAGGGATCACGGGCGGTCTCGGGGGTGTCGGCGGCGCGCGAGGCTCGAAGTTACACCACCCGCCGGCGCGTCACAAGATAATGTGAAGTGGTTTCCCGCCCCGGAATCCGGCTCGCCTAACGACAGGAACGTGGTTACGAGGTGGATCGATGAACGTCCTGCTCCACCCGCTCGGCAGCCACGGCGACGTCCACCCCTTTATCGGGATCGGCCGCGCGCTGAAGGACCGCGGCCACCGGGTCACGCTCATCACCTCCGCCCCGTTTCGCGACCTCGCCGACCGCAACGGGTTCGACTTCGCCCCGGTCGGCACCGACGCGGACTACCACGCCTTCACCCACAACCCGGACCTGTGGCGACCCTGGCGGTCGTTCCGCGTCATCTTCGACCGCGATCGGTTCCCCCGGTTCCTGCGCCAGGCGTACCGCCACATCGCCGAGCGGTACGTGCCGGGGGACACGGTCCTCGTCGGCGGTTCGCTCGGCCTCGCCGCCCGGATCGCCCACGAGGCGCTCGGCGTCCCGTGCGTCACCGCCCACCTCCAGCCGATGGTGCTGCTGAGCATCGCCGACCCGCCGGACTCGGCGGTGATGACGCCCCCGCGGTGGTGGCCGCACTGGCTCCGCCGGCTCGCCCGCTGGGCCGGCGAGCGGCTCGTCCTCGACGGGCTCACCGCGCGGCCGGTGAACGCCCTGCGGCGGGAGCTGGGCCTGCCGCCGGTGACGCGCGTCTGGCGCGTGTGGCGGGAATCGCCCCAGTTGATGCTCGGGCTGTTCCCGGACTGGTTCGCCTCCGCCCCGGACTGGCCGCCGCAACTTCGCACAGTGGGCTTCGTGCGCTACGACCAGGGGGAGACGAAGGAACTGCCCGCCGCGGTCCGCGAGTTTCTGGACGCCGGGCCGCCGCCGGTGGTAGTGACGTTCGGCTCGGCGATGCGGCAGGGCCGGCCGTACTTCGAGGCCGCGGCCGGGGCGTGCCGTTCGCTCGGCGTCCGCGGGTTGCTGCTGGGCCAGGGCAGCGACCAGATCCCGCGCGAGTTGCCGCCGGGGGTCGTACACGCCGATTATGCCCCGTTCAGCCTGGTCTTTCCGCGGGCCGCAGCGGTGGTCCACCACGGCGGGATCGGCACGACCGCGCAAGCCTTGACCGCCGGGGTGCCGCAACTGGTGATGCCGCTGGCGTTCGACCAGCCGGACAACGCCCGGCGACTGGAGCGGCTCGGGGTGGCGCGGTCACTGGCCCCGAAGCGGTTCACCGGCCCCCGAGTGGCGGCGCTGCTGGGCGAGCTAACGACCTCCGCCGCGGTAGCGGCAGCGTGCAAGGCCGCGGCCGCGAAACTCGCCGCCGCCGACCCGCTGGACGAGGTGTGCCGGCTCGTCGAGGGGTTGAATGGAAGCGACCGGGCGGCGGGGGAAACCCCATCGTAGCCCGAGCCGTTACACGTCGAACTCACCGGGTAGTTTGAGTGGGTCCGCAGGCAACTCGGGAGCGTCCGCGGTGAGTTTGGACGGTGCCGGGGCGTCCGCCCGGGTGCCGTGTGAGGCGGGTTCGCTGGAGGGCCTGATAACCTCAACGCGGACAGACCGGCCGCCGGTGGGCCGGATCGCCTGCGGCACTGGCCCGTCCGTTGACGGTGCGGCGAACGGGCTGGCCATCGAGGCGGTCCCGCCCCCTGCAACGCCTCCTGGGTAAAGGGGCCGATGATGGCGTCGAGCCGGGGCTGGTAGATGCCGTCGCCGCCATGATAGTCCGCCACGATGCAGTACTGGCCGGCAGGCAGGAACACGAAGTCGGTGGCGATGATGTTGCCGTCCGCGTCCGTCGGGGCGGTGCCCAGGTATTGACCGGCGGCCGAGAGGCTGTCGCCATCCGCGGCCAATGTCGAGACGGCATAGACCTTGACGGTCGAGTTGGCGGTGAACTGTGTCCCGAACACCCGCACGCGGACGTGGCCCGGCGGGACGAACGGGTCCAGAATGACTGGGGCGTTCACGGTCTGCTCCCAGTTGTCGAGCAGCACCCGCTCCGTCTTGTCCTTGGAGAGGCCGGCCGCGTCCTTGGCGGTCACGGTGAACTCGTAGTAGTCATCCGGGAAGGCCGCCTTGGCGTTGTTAACCGCTTCGGTGGAGTTGATGTCGTTCCAGGCCGCCCCCTGCGTCACCTTCAACCGCCAGTACCGGCCGCGGTCGGCGAAGTCCACGACGCTGTTCGCCCCGTCGGTGTTCGAGACGATGTGGAAGAAGTTGCGGGGCTCGACGTTGGACGATGGGCTGTCGGCGTCATCTCGTAGACCACCCGGGTCAGGTCGGAGATGCGGAGGGCTTCGTAAGTCTGTTGACCGGGTGGGAAGCGGTTGGGGTCCCAGACGATCTCGCCGGCGAAGTTGAACGGCGTGACCGTGGGGATGGTCTTGCCGAGGAGTTGGCCGGTCGCCTTGAACTCGACAGAGCGGACCCCGAGCAAGTGCCCGCCGGCCGTCATCTGGTCGAGGGTCTTGGCTATGAGGTCGATGTTTGAGCTGCCTCCGACCTTAACCCCGCTGTTCGTCTCGGCCGTGGCCCGGTGGCCGACGATCACCGCGCTGGAGTGATCGAGCGCCTTGAAGTACCCATGAGAGGCGAGGGGCAGGGTTTCATCCTGCATTTGCAGATGTGGCCCGAGGGTCTTGGACCCACCTGTCAAGTTGTGCGGGTTGTTGCTGTCGTCCTCGGCCCGCATGAAGTGGATGTCGCCCAGGGTCGGCGGAATCGTATCGCCCAGCGGGGTCAACCGCGCCAGCGGGTCGGCGACCGGGCGGAGCAGGGGTGGGTTGAAGGAGGGGTCCACGGCTCCGGTGGTGGCGTCGAGGTGGAGGTGGTGCGGCAGTACGCCTGGTGCCGCCGCGACCGTGCCGATCAAATCGCCTTGCTTGACTGCTGCTCCTGCTGCCACGGCCGGGGAGATGTGGATGTAGTTCCAACCGCTGCCAGCGTTAGTCGCGATCGAGACCGAACTCTGGTAAGGGTTCGCCACGTTGTTGTTTACCTTTGCCACCGTGCCGGCCTCGATGGCGTACACCTTCGTACCCACGCTGACGAGGATGTCGATCCCTTCGTGGAAGTGGATCCCGCGACCTACTTGACCCCCAGCAGTGCGGTCGTCGAACTGCCCGTAAGTTACCGTGAGGCCGAGGTTATCGGCGGCGGCTACGGGCCAGGGGAGCGTGGTCATCACGCAGCGGTCTTCGAGTTGCGTGACGAACAACCTGGCAGTCCTGGAGGGGCTGATCGACACCATGGTGAATCTTCGTCAGCGTGGTGGAGAGCTCGGGATAGCGGTCAGCACGACGGGCTGCGACCACAATTGGCCCGTCCAGGCATCCAGGGTCCAGGCCGGCCCCTCCGATACCTGGCGATGAGGGGGAGGGCCGATGACCCACTCGTACCCGTTCCCGCGGTCGGTCGGGACGTGCTCCAGTTGGAAGAGTACGGCCTCACCTGGCCGGAAGGCCCGGCGTGCGAACCGCGACAGCTCCCGCCAGGAGGTCACGATCGGGTCGCCGGTAGCCGGCTTGCCGCCGACAGAGATGGCGTAACTCTCTTTCCCCTTGGGCGGTGGAATGCCCTCGCTGACTCCGGCAGCAATCTTGACCGGGACCGGCCTCCCGAAGGCACCGACGTACCAGAAGTGAAGGACCGTCTGATCAGCCGCCGGGATGCTCAGCGACGGGGCGAGGATGGCGAACGGGTGCCGGGGGCCGTCGTAATCGATCGACCAGCCGATCTCCACGGCGGGCACGAACTCCGGTGCCTTCTCGGACTTGGCCTGGATGGTTAGCAGGGCTCCGGTCTGCCTCTTGTGGAGTTTGGACCGCTCATTCATCAGTTCGGCCAGCGCCGGCGGAACGTCCTTGCCCTCCTCGGCCGGGGGCTTCGGTTTGTCGGCCGCGGGCGGCTCTTCGGCCGCCGCAGGAGTGCCGTCGGCCGGTCCCACACACCCGATGGCTACCCCGACGGCCAACACCAAGGCCAGACTGGCGATCCGTTTCATGATCCATCCCAGCAACGCAGCAAACCTGTACGAGCCTCCTCAGCTACACCGATGGTAGCCCGACCACTCCCGTCGCACCAGAAGCCTCCGGTTCGATGTTGGTACGTTCGGGACGGCGGTCACGGGCAGGTCAGCGCGGCGGGCTGCGACCACAGCCGGCCGGTCCAGGCGTCCAGGGTCCAGCGCCGCTCGTCGCGGGGGTGCGAGTCCCCCCGGTCGGTCGGGGCGTGCTCCATCTGCACCAGCACCACGTCGCCACGCTCGAACGCCCGACCGGCGTGCCGCGACAGATTCTGCCACGAGAGTACGATCGGGTCGCCGGTGACTGGCTTACCGTCGGCGGGGACCGAGAACGCATCCTGCTGCCGGAGCGCCTGCGGCCCCTCGCCGCCGTACCCGAATGTGAAATTGAACGGGACTGCCTTCCCCTCCGCGTCGGCGTGCCAGAAGTGAATCATCGTCTGGTTCGGTAGCGACACGCTCTGCCCCGGGGAGAGGATGGTGAAGGGGTGGCGCGGGCCGGTGTAGTCGATCGACCAACCGATCTCCACGGCAGCCTCGAATCTCGGATCCTTCTCGGACTTCGGCTTGATGGTGAGCATGGCCCCGGCTTGCCGCTTGTGGAGCCAAGCCCGCTCCCGGGCTAGCTCGGTCAGCGCGGGCGGCAGCCCCAAGACGGCCATGACCCCCGGGTCTTCTCGGTCGGCAGCGGGCGCCTCCTCGGCCACCGCCGGCACGCCGGGGCCGGACCCCCCGCACCCCGCGGCCAGCCCGATGGTCAGCACAACTAGCACTGCGAGCCTCTTCATGATCCACCCCGGATGCGGTTCGGTCGCATACAGATTGAGAATCAAATAGACGGGCGATGGCACAGATGGAGACGAGTCGGAACGTAGTAAGAGGCTAGTTCACAAGACAGATCGCGCCAAGTGCCTTTGACGTCAGCGTGGTAGATTTGCCACAACTCCTAACGTTCTGGTTGCATACCCATTCCGCCAGTGCCGTGGGTCATCCCCTCAGATGCCAGCGGACGAGCCGCCACAGGTCCGGGTCCGCGCCGGTGGCGTGGCTCGTCCCGGGCCGCTCGAAGCCCCACTCGCCGCCCTCGATCACCCACACTGTCCGCAACGGCTGGCCGCCCCGGTAGAAGGTCAGCGTCGCCGCGACCGGGCCGCCGCCGGGCGGGACCTCGCGCGGCCGCAGCACCTGCCGCAACTCCGCGACCTCCTCGGGCCGGTCAAGCGTCACCCGGACGCCGCTCTCGCCTTCGGGCATGTACTCGTCGAGGACCACCCGGTCGGCCGTCGCCAGCAGCGGCAGGTCCACCCGCCGCGCCAGAGACAGTGCCGTGGCCGGGTCGGATGCGGCTGCCGCCGGGGGGACCGCGCCCGGCGTCACCACGTCGGCACTGGGCAGGAGTACCACCACGATCAGCCCCGCGGCTGCGACGGCCACCAGGCCCGCGGCGGCGAGCAGGATGAGTTGACGGTGACTCATCAGGCGACCTCGGCTGGGGGAACGCGGCGCGAACGCTAGGAGCCAATCCGCATCCCGCCCGCCGTCGGCCAACAACAGCCGCCCGGTACACCGGTTGCACTTGACGACGGCGCACCGGATCTGTCACAACTACCGGTGCGAGGCTGCGCAACCGCCCTCCCAGGACACTGCACATGGCCACGGACTCGGCCCCCCCATCGGTCCGCCGTAACTACTGGCAACTGCCAACCTTCGCCCTCGGGGTCGCGGCCGCCATCTCCGCGGTCGCCGCGTTCCCGCCGCAGCCGCCCAGTCCCGCCGACCGGCTCCGCGACCAGCTCGCCGAGCTGCGACAGGCCCTCGACCGCCGGCCGGCGGACCTGGCGACCGTCGAGGCCCTCACCCCGCAGGCGGCCGCCGCTGCTGAGCAGTTCCCGGACACCGCCCCGCTGGCCCACTTCCTGGCCGGCTCCGGGCACCTGGCGCTGGCCGAGGTCTCGCCCGCGGACGCCGACCGCTGGGCCGCCGCTGCCGCTCACTTCGACCGCGTCGAGTCGGCCCAACTCCCGGACGCCGCCGACCAGAAGCGGCTCGCCTACCGCAAGGCGAAGGCCCTCGCCGCAGTCGGGACCGGCGACCCGGCCGAACTGCTGCCCGTATTGCTCGACCTGCCGCCAGGCGAGGAGGCCGACGGCGAACGCCGCCGGCTGCTGGCCGACGTCGCCCTCCGCGCCACCCCGCCGGACATGGCCCGCGCCCGCGAGGAGCTGACCGCGTACCTGACCGGCCCGACCCGCGCGCCGGTGCCCGCTCTGGCCCGCTACCGGCTCAAGCTCGGTGAGGTCCACCTGGCCCTGAACGAGCCGGACAAGGCCCGCACCTGGCTCAAGGACGTCGGGACCGCGGCCCCGGCCGACGTGCAGGCCCAGGCCCACGCCCTGCTCGCCCGGCTGGCCGCGGCCGAGAACAACTGGGCCGAGGCGGTCAAGCTGTACGAGTCCGCCCACTCCGCCGCCGGGCTGCCGGCCGACCAGCGCGGGGCCATCCGCTACCAGGCCGGCCTGGCCCACGCCCGGATGAACAACCTCGCCGCCGCGGCCCCGCACTTCGAGGCGGCGGCCAAGGAGAGCGGCCCGGTCGCCACCGCCGCCGCGGTCCGGCTCGCCGAGTTACTGCTGCGCGACCCCGCCCTCCGCGGCCAGCGCGCCCGGGCGGTCGATCACCTCGAAGCGGCCGTCCAGTCGGCCGCGGCCGACTCCCAGTTCCAGAACCCGCACCTGACCGCCGACGAGGTCCGGGCAGCGTTCGAGGAGGCCGTCACCGTCTGCGTCCGCGAGGGCGAGTTCGGCTCGGCGGTGCGCGCGGCGACGGCATACAACCGGGTGGCGGCCGGCGGCCGCGACCGCGAGCGCCGCGCCGAGGCCCACCTCGCCTGGGCACAGGCGCTCCAGAAGACGCCCGCGGCCGGCGACCAGCCCGCCGCCCACTTCCGGGCCGCCGCCGACGACTTCGCACAATTAGCGGCCGCCTACCCGACCGCGGCCGGCAAGGCCGACCTGCTGCGCAAGGCCGCCACCAGCCTGCGGCAAGCCGGGGACGCGGCCGCCGCCGGTGCCATGATCGACCAGCTCACCACCATGCCCGGGCTGAACGAGGACGTGGTCGCCGCCGCCTGGCTGGAGAAGGGCGAGGCGCTGCTGGCCGGCAACCAGTTCGCCGAGGCGACACAGGCGCTCCAGAAGGCGACCGCCGGCCCGGCCGGCCTGATCGCCCGGGTGAAGCTCGCCTCCGCGCATCTCGAACAGGCGAAGCGCAAGACCGGCGACGAGGCCAAGGGGATGACCGCCCTGGCCCAGCAACTGCTCACCCAGGTGGCCAACACCACGGCCACGACCGCGCCGGAGCGCGAGGCCCAGCAGCAGGCGTTCTTCGAGCTGGGCAAGCTGCTTCTGGCCCAGGGGAACATCCCCGACGGCGAGGCCCGGTTCCGCCAGCTCGTGCAGGCCAACCCGGGCGGGACGACCGGCGGCACGGCGAAGCTCTACCTCGGCAGTTGCCTGCTGCTACTGGCTCGCGGCGCCCACCAGGGCGGCCGCCCGCCGGCCGACGCCGACCGCAAGCTGACCGAGGCGCTTGGCTACTTCGACGAGCTGGCGAAGTCCGACGACGCGTTCCTGCGGACCCAGGCCGACATCCGGCAGGCGAACGCGACGCTGCTGCTGAAGCGCTACAACGATATGCCGGCCCTGTGCGAGAAGCTGGCCGACCGCTACCGCGGCAAGGTCGAGGAGTTGATCGTGCTGAGCATGCTCTACTCGTCGTACCGGTTCGCCGACCTGCCGGGCGGGGCCGCCCGGACGCTCGGCCGGATGGAGGAGGCGTTCGCCAAGCTCGGCCCGGACGCCTTCCCCGGCGGCAGCGAGGAGTACACCCGCGAGTACTGGGTCAAGACGTGGTTCGAGCCGCTGCGGCGGAAATAGTTGGCGATCATGACGAACGGCCGGCGTGAGCCGGCTGGTAGAGGCTGCTCACACCAGCCGGCTCACGCCGGCCGTTCGCCTGGGACGTGCCCCCAATTCATGAATTCTTCACCCGCTCCAGTCTTCCCACTTGACCGATCCAATTTTTTGAGTTAGTGTCCGGCCCAACCTACTGAGGTTGACACCAGGGTTCGAAGGTCGGGCCGGCTCCCTCTCCCGGTTCGACCGCCACGGACGGTCCCCGATGCCTACGCCGCCAGCCCACGGACGGGACACCCCGCACCTCCGGCGCAGTCCCCAATGTTAGGCCCGCGGCCGACCGAGCCCCCCGGCGGGGCCACCGACGTCCCATTCGCCGGCTTGCCCGCCGGCCCCGACGCCCGACTGACCTGGGCGCCCGCCAAGGTCAACCTGTTCCTGGAAGTCCTCGGCAAGCGACCGGACGGCTACCACGAGGTCCAGACGCTGATCCTGGCGGTGGACCTGTTCGACACGCTCGAAGTCCGCGACGACGAAACGGGAAGACTGTCCCTGGAGTGCGACCCGCCCGGACTGCCCACGGGTGCGGACAACCTGGTGTATCAGGCCGCCGACGCCCTGCGGCGCGCCGCCGGACTGACCCGCGGGGCGGGGGTCCGGTTGACCAAGCGGATCCCGACCG
>DATLIF010000500.1:0-8210 GCA_035539575.1 Fimbriiglobus sp.
GAACAGAGCCGACGCGTCGTCGCTACTCGACGATCTCTCCACCTACCCATTCCAAAGGCTCGTGTCGAACGTCCTACTCGGATCAACAAGCCCGACGCCGGCCCGCCCGCCCTCGCGGCCACGAACCAGCACCGGACGTCGTCCGATGCGACTTCTTCACCCACCACATTGTCAAAGATCGTTAGCAAGGCCCGCATTGCTGCGAACCTGGCCCCGGCCTCCATGGGCCGGTCACATACCGTGATCGCTAGTTACAAGTCATTGTAAGACTTGCACTTACGAACTCAACGGTGTGTATCTTAGTCGTCTCGCCGTCGGTGTCAACCCGTCCTGGGCCTCTTTTTCTCACCGGTCTCATGCGACCTTCTCGGTCGCTTCCCGAACCCGTGAGATACCGACCAACTTGTGGAGAAGACGGGGATCGAACCCGTGACCTCCTGCTTGCAAAGCAGGCGCTCTCCCAGCTGAGCTACTTCCCCAAAGCTCCTGCGATCGCGACCATCTGTGGGTGTACCTGGATTCGAACCAGGGACCTCAGCTTTATCAGAGCTGCGCTCTAGCCAACTGAGCTATACACCCAGGTCTGTCTCGGAAAACACAAGAGCCAAACCGATTCAGGTTTGGCTCCCCCGACGAACCGTAGTCCCGGCGAGAGCTACCCGTCAGACGGGCTGATGATCTCATACGGGGTCCGGATCGTCATAGGCATGTCACTCGCGTTAGTAGTTCCGTGCAACGAAACATTCTAGGTAGGGTCGAGGGGGTGTCAAGCCAGCGTCTCGGTTTTTCCCGTCTCGCCTGCCGTGTCGCTGCTCTGGGCATATGACTGGCAACGACTTCCGTGACCCCACCTGGTCCGTTACGATGGGGCCAGTTGCTGACACTCCCGAGGGAATGGAGACGAGATGAGCGCCGCGGGTTCGCGCCAGCCTTCGCCCGGCCGTCGATTGCGGGACGCCTGGGCCGATGGTCCTGTCGCCTTGCCGGGCGTGTTCAACCCGCTCGTCGCGCGGATCGCCGAGCGGGTCGGCTTTCGGGCCGTGTATCTGTCCGGCGGCGCACTGTCGGCAGGTAACGGCGTGCCGGACGTTGGTCTGCTTGGCCTGACGGAGTTCGTTGACGAGGCCCGGCGGATCGTCCAGGCCACGTCGCTGCCGCTCGTCTGCGACGCCGACACCGGGTTCGGCGAAGCGCTCAATGTCGAACGCACGGTCCGTCAGTTCGAGGCCGCCGGCGCCGCGGGAATCCACCTCGAAGACCAGCAGTTGCCGAAGCGGTGCGGGCACCTGTCCGGCAAGTCGCTGGTCGAGGCGGGGGAGATGGTCGCGAAGCTGCGGGCTGCGGTCGCCGCCCGGCGCGATGCGGATTTTGTGGTCATCGCGCGGACCGACGCCCGCGGCGTCAGCGGGTTCGAGGATGCCGTCCGACGGGCGAGGTTGTATCTCGAAGCCGGTGCGGACGCGATCTTCCCGGAGGGACTGGAGTCGGCCGACGAGTTCGCCCGGTTCGCGCGGGAGGTCCCAGCGGTGCTGCTGGCGAACATGACCGAGTTCGGCCGCAGCCCACTGCTGGACGTGGCGGCACTTGGAGAGATGGGCTACCGGCTGGTGCTGTTCCCGCTGACGGCGTTCCGTGCGGCGATGAGGGCCGCCGAGGAGACGCTGACCGACTTGTTTCGTGCCGGCCACCAGCGGTCCTCGGTGGCGCGGATGATGACGCGCCAGGAGTTGTACGACCTGCTCGGCTACACCGGGTACGAAGCCCGGGACCGGGCATACTTTGGCGGGTTGCCCGCCAGGGACACCGACGAATGACTGCTCCCGCATCGAATCCGACTTCGTATTCGCCGGGCCTCGAAGGCGTGGTCGCCGGGGAGACGGCGATCTCCACCGTTGAGGACGGGCTACGCTACCGCGGGTATCCCGTCCCCGAACTGGCGGAGAAGGCGACCTTCGACGAGGTGGCGTACCTGCTGCTCTACGGCGAATTGCCGACGGCGGCGGAGTTGAAGGCGTTCCAGGCCCGGGTGGCGATGGCCCGCCGGCTGCCGGAAGCAGTCAAGAAACTGTTCGGTGACCTGCCGAAGTGGACGTCGCCGCTGGACGCCCTGCGGACGGCGGTCAGTGCGCTGGCTCACTTCGACCAGGACATGGCCGACAACTCCCACGAGGCGACCGTCCGCAAGGCCGAGCGGCTCCTGGCGCAGATCCCGGTCGCGGTGGCCGACCAGTACCGGATCGCGAAGGGTCTTCAGCCGGTGCTTGCGAAGCAGGAACTGCCGCACTCGGCGAACTTCCTGTACATGCTCCGCGGCACCGAGCCGACGCCCGAGGAGGTCAAGGCGCTCGACGTGTCGATGATCCTGTACGCCGAGCACGAGTTCAACGCCTCGACGTTCACCGCCCGGGTGATCGTCTCGACGATGTCCGACCTGCACGCGGCCGTCACCGGAGCGATCGGGGCGCTGAAAGGCCCTCTGCACGGCGGGGCGAACGAGAAGGTCATGGATGTGGTCCGCGCCACCGGCGGGCCGGAGTCGGCCGAGGCGTGGACGCTCGACGCCCTGGCTCGCAAGGAACGGATCATGGGCTTCGGCCACCGGGTCTACAAGGCCGGGGACGTGCGGGCTGGCATCCTCAAGGGCTACGCCCGCCAGGCGGCACAGGCGAAGGGGCCGGAGTACGCGAAGTGGGAGGACACGGCCGACGTGATCGAGCGGGTGATGGCCGCACAGAAGAACATGCACCCGAACCTCGACTGGCCGGCCGGGCGACTGTACCACGCGATGGATCTGGAGATCCCGCTGTACACGCCGATGTTCGCCATGGCCCGGATCGCCGGCTGGTCGGCGCACGTCATCGAACAACTCGACAACAACCGTCTGATCCGGCCGCGCGCGCTGTACACTGGCCCGGCGCTGCGGCACGTCACGCCGATCGAGGAGCGGAGTTGACCGACCGCATTTTCGGCGAACCCCACTGGTCCATGCTCCAGTGACCACTACAATCACACTCTTCACACGCAGACACGAGCGGTGCGGAGCGGAACATGTACGCGATCATAGAAGACGGGTCGAGACAGTACCGGGCCGAAGAGGGTGCCCTGATCGTCATCGACTACCGGGACGTCAAGCCGGGCGACACGATTGAGCTGAACAAGGTTCTGCTCGTCGAGAACGGCGGCTCGGCCAAGATCGGTCAGCCACTCGTCGGCGGGGCCAAGGTCGTCGCCGAAGTAGTGGACCTGCCGAAGAAGAAGACCGTCATCCAGAAGTTCAAGCGCCGCAAGAACTACCGGCGGTTGAAGGGCCATACTCAGCCGTACGTCCGGGTGCGCGTCAAGTCGATCGTTGGCTAACCGCTCACTGTTCCGCACTGACCCGGCCGCGGGCAACTTCGGGTTGCATCCGCGGCCGGTTTATTTCACTGTACGCCGCTGGTTTGTCGTCCTCGGGCAAGGAGGCTCGGGCATGCGTCGCCCTTTCTGGTCGTCGTCGATCCTGCTGACCGCTGCCCTCCTGACCGGGGTCATGACTCCGATCGTGGCGCAAGAGCCGCCGCGAACTCTTCCGCCATCCATCACGGGGACGCCTGCGCCGGCGGTCCCGCCGGTCAGCCCGGCGTCCGGCGTGCAGACCCAGACCACAGCCGCGGCCCCGGCGGCCCGGTTTCAGAACTTGCAGGCGTTCCCGCCGGAGACGGTGCGGGCGGTCTACTCGGCGTCGGCGGGTGCCAACTGGCTGTCGCGGATGAACCAGGCCAGCGGCCGGTTCCTCCCCGGTCTCGACCCGGCCCTCCGCACACCAGTCGCCATCGACCACGATCTTCGACAGGCGTTCGCCGCCCGGGCACTGGCCGAGGCCGCACGGTTCACCGGCCAGGAGGAGTTCGCAGCACGGTCTACCCAGGCTGTGCTTGCCCTGCTCTCCCGCACCAAGCTCGATTCCGCCGACCCGACACGCCGGGTGCCAGTCGCACCGTCGCAGGATTGCAACCGCGTCGGGTTCGCGGCGGTGCTGGCGATGGCCGTTTACGCATTGCCGAACACAGACGCCAAACTCACGACGCAGGCCGAGGAGATGTGTGCGTTCCTGCGATCGCGCGTCGGTGCGGACGGCGCGGTTCAAACGACCGACCAGCCCAACGACCCCGCGGCCAGGAGCGACCCGGACACAGTGAACCTCTACCCGGGGCTGACGATCCAGGCACTCGCCGCCTCGCAACGGGCCAGGCCCGACGCCGGCAAACTGGCCGTTCTGGCGAAGGCGATCGGGTACTACCGTGGAGTGTTCAAGGCCCAGCCCTCGGCATTAATGGCGGCGGCGCTACTGCCCGGGGTTGCGGACTTCTGCCTCCAGACCCGTGACTCGACGGCCGCTGCGACTGTGGTTGAGCTGGCCGACTACATGTGCGGTTGCCAGTACACCCGGACCGACGCCCGCTCCCCGGCGTGGGTCGGCGGGTTCCGGCCGGGACAGCAGTCGACCCAGTCCGGCACCGAACCCGGGGTGGAAAGTGCGAGGTGTGCCGGCGCCCTGGTGTCCGCGGTGCAGGTCACCCGGCAGATTGCCCCCGACCAGGCCCGGTTCCAGCGCTATCGCCAGTCAGCGGTGGACGGGCTCGCGTTCGCACGTCGCCTCCAGTTTTCCGACGAGAATGCCGATCACTTCGAGAAAGGGTTCCGGGCGCGGTTCCTCACAGGCGGGGTCCACCTGAGCCTGACGGACGGTACGCTACGGATCGACGCCACCGCCCACCTGGTCACCGCGCAACTGGCGTTTCTCCAGAGCGGGGCGGAAGTAACCCAGGAGTGAGCCGGCAGGCCGGGGTTTCCTGTCTTACACAACCTCGCCACCCCACCACTCCGCCACCCGCTCCCTATAATGTCCCTTCCGGTCCGGCCTCGCGGCCGGCCGGCCGTCGGGGGACCGGCCCCCGGCCACCGGGCCGACAGCGGGTAGCGAACCGATGAGCAACTACCGACCCTCACCCCGACCGAAGTGCCGATCCCTGATGGGGGTCCGGGTCGCCGGGACGGGCAAGTACATCCCCGACGGCGTCGTCACGAACGAACACCTCCACGCCCGGCTCGGGTTCGACTCCGACTGGATCGTCAAGCGAACCGGCATCCTCGAGCGCCGACACGCCCTGCCCCACCAGGCCACCTCCGACCTGTGCGTCGAGGCCGCCAAGGACTGCTTCGCCAAGACCGGCCTGACGGCGAAGGACTGCGACCTGCTGGTTCTGGGCACGTTCACCCCGGACATGTCGTTCCCGTCCACGGCCTGCCTGGTGCAGGACCGGCTCGGGATGGTCGGCCCGGCCATCGAGGTCGAGGCAGCGTGCGCGGGGTTCATGTACGCGCTCATCACCGCGGCCACGTACATCCTGAGCGGGGCCAGCGACCGGGCGCTGGTCATCGGCGGCGACACCAACAGCCGGGTCCTCAACCCGGACGACATCAAGACGTATCCGCTCTTCGGCGACGGGGCCGGCGCGGTGATCCTCGAACGGGGCCGGCCGGACCAGGGCATCCTGGCTTACAGCATGGGAGCCGACGGGAGCGGCGGGCCGCTGCTGCAGCGCGAGGCGTGCGGCAGCCGGTTGCCGCCGACACCGGAGTTGATCGCCCAGAAGAAGCACTACATGTACATGGACGGCCGGGCGGTCTTCCGCTGGGCGGTGGACATCCTCTGCGACACCATCCAGGACGTCCTCAAGGCCGCGAAGCTGACCACCGCCGACGTGGATCTGTACGTCGCCCACCAGGCGAACATCCGGATCATCAACGCGGGTATCGACGTGCTGCACATCCCACGGTCGAAGGTTTACAACAACCTGGAACGGTACGGTAACACGTCCGGCGGGTCGATCCCGATCGCCCTGGACGAGGCGATCGAGGGCGGTCGGCTGCGCGACGGACAGCTCCTGGTCCTGAGCGGCTTCGGGGCGGGACTGGCCTGGGGCACCGCGGTCATCCGCTGGTAGAGGTTGCTTCGTGTCCGGTCACGGAGTGATCGGACCACAGCCGCAAGGAGGCGGGCTCGTGGACAATCATTCCGTTGGCGGGCCGGACGACGACCTCCCCGACCTGTGGGCGGTCCCACTGCACGAACAAGAGCCGCCGGACTCGCCGCCCGACATCGCACCGCCGGTCGGGGACGGGTCACCGACGCTCACCCTCTTCGAGTCAGACGACCCGCCATCGGATGTCGGCTTCCACCCCCGCCTCCGGCGGTTCGACGAGGCCGCCTGACCCCGAGTCCGGTGCCCCATGTCCGACCGGGCCGCCTTCATCCGGGCCATCGTCGCGGCCCCCGACGACGACATCCCGCGACTCGTTTTTGCCGACTGGCTGGAGGAGTCCGGCGACGAGTCCGACCGCGCCCGGGCCGAGTTTATCCGTGTCCAGTGCGAGTCGGCGAGCCTACCGGCCGACGACCCACGACGAGCGGAGTTAGAGCGGCGTGAAGAGGAGTTGCTTCGCTCGCACGGCCGGTTCTTCAGCCCGGTCCCGACGTTCCGGGATGACTGGTATCTGGAGCGGGGCAACGCGCGGATGAACTATCCGTACGGCGGACAGCTCCGCTGGCACCGCGGCTTCCCCCGGTGGGCGCAGTTCGGCATCGAAGACTACCCGGCGAAGGTCGAGGAAACCCTGACGAGGGAGGCGGTCTTCGACGCCTCGTTGGAGTTCTACGGCGGCTTCGACCAGTCCGAAGCCGAGCCGGCGTGGCTGACCGAGGTCTGCGCCAGCCCGCGGTTCGCCCTGGTCGGAATGCTGAACCTCTGCGACACGCTGTTCTGCGTCGCCGGGCCGCCGTCCCGGTTCTTGACACTAATCCGCTCGCCGCATCTAACCGGCTTAAAGCACGTTGCTGTCTTCAAGGACTTCATCGGCCTGGGCGGCGTCCGGGCGATGGTCGAGTCGCCGACCCCGTTCCGCCTCCAGTCGTTGAGCCTGGGGTGCATCATCGAGCCGGCATACGCCGAGATCGGGCAGGCCGAGGATTTCATCGCGGCCGTGCAACTGATCGCCCAGTCACCGCGAATGGCATCGCTGGAACACCTCGACATCGACGCGTTCTATGACGCAGAGGGGCATGGTGAGACGATCGCCGCTGAATTGCTCGCCTCACCCTACCTTTCCCCGTCCCTTTCTCTCCGCTTCAGTGCCTATCCCGATACCGACCGCATAAGGGAGCAACTGGCCCAACGGTTCCAACTGGTCCGGGAAGATAGTTGATTCCGCACTCAAACCCAATCTGAACGCTGACCACTTCCGTCGGAACTGTGTTCAAAACGTGATATCTGGGTAAGATAGGCAGCGCTCGGACGGCAATACGATCCTGTTAATTCGGAGACCTTCGCTCGAACGGATTCTCTGCTCCGTCGCCACCACGCTGCCGCACCGCCGGTCGGACGACCTACCCTGGATCGACCCCGATGACGCACACCGACCCGTCCGCGGACGCGTTCATGCGCTGCATCCTGGCCGACCCCGCCGACCCGGTCCCCCGACTGGTGTTCGCGGACTGGCTGGAGGAGAGCGGCAAGTCGTCCAACATCGCCTGGGCGCGGTATATTCGCCTCGCCGATGAGTTGGCATCCGCACCGGCCGACGACCCCCGACGGCAGAAACTGGCCGACGAGTTGGATCGGGTCGGCTCGCTCGTCCGAGCGAAGCTCACCTACCGAGCCGAGGTGTTCGCCGCCTACCCGGACGCGATGCGGCAGGTGCTCCCGCTGCGGAACATGGTGCTGAACCTCGACTCGCTCACCCTCCCCCAGCGGGTCGCCGAACTGCTCCCATCCACAATCGCCTACGAGCGACTGGTGCTGCCACTGACCGTATGCGGCCCTGCCCTTGCCGTGGCGACTCACGAGCCAGACGACACCACACTCGGCGAGTTCCTCCGGTTCGTCGTGTCCCGGGACGTACTACTGATCCGGGCCATGCCCGAGCAGCTTCGGTCGGCCGTGGCGCGTCATTACCAGCAAGATGAGTATCTGGACAGCGGAGTTGTGTTCGACCTGGAAGCGCCCCCGACGGCAGTGGTTGAGAGAACGCCGTTGTTCCTCCGGACGCCGGACGAGGACGCCCCGATCGTCCGGCTGATCGAACTCCTTCTCGGTGAAGCACTCCATCACCGCGCGTCTGCCCTGGTGATCGAGCCCCGACTTGAGCGGACTGGAGTCCGTGTCCTGGTC
>DATLIF010000501.1:0-3115 GCA_035539575.1 Fimbriiglobus sp.
CGCCAGGTAATACGCGCAGGCGGTGCCGATCACCCCGCCGCCGACCACGATCACGTCAGTCATGAAGTTAAAAGTTAAAAGTTAAAAGTTCAAAAGGACAGACGCATCCGTGGCCTGCCCTTTTGAACTTTGAACTTTGAACTTTTAACTTTTAACTACTTCTTCTCCGCCGTGGTCAGCGGCAGGTCATCGGTGCGGAACGGGATCGCAGGCAGCCCGGCCTTGTTGAAGAAGTTCAATTCCGGCTTGGCGAAGTTCACCCACCCGTACCGGACTGCGACCGGGTTTTGCACCTTGTCGCTGCTGGCCACCACCGTGTCGCCCTGGATCGTGGCCTTGGCCGGGTGGAACTTCCCATCCTGCCCGGAGACGGCGAACCCGGTCAGTTCACCGCCCTTGGCGACCAGCCCGCCGCCGACGTGGCTGAAGTTCACGACCGCCTTGTTCCCGTCGAACCGCACTGACTGGTACACCGGGCCGGAGAACTCGACCTTCTGCCCGTAGGCGATGGCCCGGACGGCCAGGGCCAGCCGGGCGCCGACCGGCTCCTTCTCCTGCGGGTGGATGTCCTTCTCGTCGCCTGCGTCGGTGATGACCGCCAGCCCGACCTTCGGCAGGGTCTTGGCAGCGTGGAACTGCGCGTCGCGCAACTCAGCATAATCGACGCCGCTGGACCCGCCCTGGAACGGCGCGAGCTGGACCTGGAAGAACGGCAATTCGGCGTTCCACTTGCTTCGCCAGTCGCGGATCAGGGCCGGCATCAGGGTGCGGTACTCGGCGGCCCGACCCGCGTTCGACTCGCCCTGATACCAGATCGCCCCGGTGACGGTGAACGGAACCAGCGGCGCGATCATCCCGTTGTACAGGCTCGACGGCGTGTGCGGCCCGAGTGCCGCCTCCTTGCCCGGTGCCTTCGGCTGCGGCGGGGTCTTCTTGCCGTCCTTCTTCGCCTCCGCGGCCGCGGCCTTCCACTTCTTGATCTGCGCCTCGTACTGGGCCTTCGCCTTCTCCGGGTCAATGGACTTCATGGCCGCGACGGCCACGTCCGCCTTCTCGTTGTAGTGGTGCAGGGCCGACTCCGCCTGGAGCCCCTCCCGGCTGGTCCACGCCTCGGCGGGGGTGCCACCCCAGTCCGACGCGATCAGCCCGATGGGCACGTCCAGTGCCTTCTGCAGGTCGCGGCCGAAGAAGTACCCGACGGCCGAGAACTCAATCACCGTCTCCGGGGTGCATTCCAGCCACTTCCCCTCGTTCGCCTTCGCGTTGACCGGGAAGTCCTTCTGCGGGGTCGCGGCCGTCCGGTTCGGGACGGTGAACAGCCGGAGGTTCGGGTTGGCGGCCTTGTCCGCCACCTTCTTCCCCTGCTCGTCTTTGGGCAACTGCCGCAGCCGCCACTCCATGTTCGACTGGCCGGAGCAGACCCACACGTCGCCGGCCAGCACGTTCTTCAGCTCCACCTTGTTCTTGCCGGAGATCGTGACGGTCAGCTTGTCGCCGCCCTGGAACGTGCCGACGCGGACCATCCACCAACCGTCGTCGCGGGCGGTGGTGCCCAGCTTGATCGTGCTCTTGCCGCTCTTGGACTGCGAATCGATCGTGACTGTGACGTTCTCGCCCGGGTCGGCGGTGCCCCAGATCGGGCAGGTGGTGCCGCGCTGCAGGACCATGTTGTCCGTGAACAGCGGGTGGGGCTTGACGTCGGCATGGGCAGCAGGTGCGGCGACGGCGGCCAGCCCGGCGAGCAAGAGCAACCGGCGGGTCAGCATGATGAGCTCCGTGGGGAATGGGACGGCGTGGTAGGCGGGGGTAAAGGGTAAGCACGCCGGCCGCCGGGGGCAACCGGCGGCCGGTACGTTTTCGGGATCACGCGGCGGGTCAGTTTGTCGTCTTATCGACCACCTCGGCCCCCTTGGCCCCGAGCTTGACCGACTCGGCCCGCTTCTCCGCGAGGGCTTTCTCCTGGTAGCCCTCCCCGGACTCCGCGAGGATCCGGTCCGTGCCCGTCTTGAGCTTCCAGCGGTAGAGCATCTTCGCGTCCTGGTGATACTCGTACCGCACCTTGTCCGAGGCGGCGAACTTGCGGACCTCCTCGACGGCGTCCCGGGCCTCCTGCTTGCCGGGATACTTCTGGTTCGTGACGGCCAGCACGACGCCGTCCTTGTCCTGGAGCCGCCAGTGGAAGCGTTTCTCGGCGTCCTTGAGGACGACGAAGGTCAGGGGCGACCGGTACGGCGGCTTCGGATCCTGCCCCGCGGCCGGGGGAAGGACCGCCGCGATCAATGGCCCGAGGCCGATCACCCCGGCGAGCCGTGTCCAACTGGAAGTCATGGGAATCGCCCTGGAATGGAGTGATGACACGCCAGGCAGCCCGGCGTCACCCCCACCCTAGGCGCGCAAGTAATATGCAAGCAAGGCTTATCGATCGGGCGCGGCAGGGAGCCGTCGGCGGAACTGCGGGGCCGGCAGGTCGGGCGACGGCGGCGGCCGGATGCCGATGCGGACGGGGATCGACTTCTCCTCGCCGTCGCGGCGGACCTTGACCCGGATCACCGTCCCGGGCCGGGTGTTGCAGACGTACTCGGTGATGTCCTGCCAGTCCCTGGCCGCCACGGTGCCGACGGAGATGAGTTCGTCGCCTTTCTGGAGGCCGGCCTTCGCGGCCGGGGTGCCCGGCTGGACGACGGCCAGGCGCATGCCGCCGGCTTCCGGGGCGACCCCGAGGTAGCCCCACCCGAGCGGGTCCGGCGGCGGCTCGGCTGGCACCGGGGCCAGCCCGACCGACACCAGTACCAGCAGGGTGAACAACTCGGCCATCGTCCGACTCCTCCGGTGCTCGTCCTCCCCTCGCTGACGCTCGGGGCTCGCCTAGATCCCGTAGGTTTTCGCGGCGTTGTCATGCAGGATCTTCTTCTGGTCCGCCTCCGGGCGGGACGCGATCAACTCTTTCAGCACCGTCAGCCATTCCTTGTACGTCGCGGCCAGCGTGCAGACCGGCCAGTCGCCGCCGAACATCACCCGGTCCACGCCGAACGCCTCGATCGTGCCGTTCACCGCCGGCGCCAGGTCTTCCGTCTTCCACTTCCCTTTCTGGTAGCCGTTGGCGATGAACCCGGAC
>DATLIF010000502.1:0-5515 GCA_035539575.1 Fimbriiglobus sp.
ACACGATCTGAACCGGCCGGCCGTCGGTCCAGTTCCCCTTCGCAGTCGCATCCCGACCTTGTAGCGGGGCCATAATGATCTCTGGCTTGCCGTCGCTGTCGAGGTCGGCCGTCCGTACCCGATGCACCGACGGTTCGTCGCACGGGATCGGGTGCAGCGCCCACTCCTCGTCGAGCGACTTGCCGCGCTTGAGCCATTGCAGCGTGCCCGGCACCTTGTAGCTGAGAATTCGCACCGGCCGGCCGTCGGTCCAGTTCCCCCTTCGCCGTACACTCCCGGCCGTGCAGCGGGGCCACGACGATCTCCGGCTTGCCGTCGCCGTCGAGGTCCGCCGTCCGCACCCGGTGGATCGTCGGCTCCTCACACGGGATCGAGTGTAGTGTCCATTCGTCGTCGAGTGACTTGCCGCGCTTGAGCCATTGCAGCGTGCCCGGCACCTTCGTCCCGGCCCCCCAACCGGCGCCGAGCACCAACTCCAGGTCGCCGCCGCCGTCGATGTCCAGCGCGGCGACGCACACGTTGTCCGGCTTGGTCTTGCCTTGCAGGATCGTCCGCATCTTCCAGGTCGGGTTCTCGTACCAGACGACCCGGTGCTTATCGACAACCACGATGTCCGGCTTCTTGTCGGCGTTGAGGTCCGCGATCAGGACCGCGTAGCCGATCGTCAGGTCCGTGGCGATCTCCTGCGTCTTGAACTTCGGGAAACCGTCCTTCGGCGGGTCGGCCGCCGTGACCGTTCCCGCCCCCAGGACCAGCCCGACCGCTACCCATTTCCCCAGTCGCATGACTCGCCTCCGCTTGCGCCGGATCACACCCGCGACGCAGTTTACCCGCCCGGCACCGGCGCCGGCCAGAAGGCGGGTGGATTTCCCGGCGAAGCGGTCGGGCGCCTTGACGGTTCGCCGGACCGCGGGACAATGGGACGATGCCCGCGCCCAATCCCGGGCCGCCTCGAACGAATAGGTAGCGTCCGGCCGTCCCCCCGCCACCGGAAGAGTCGCATGTCCGTCCCGTCTCCGCACCGTCCGGCCCGCGAGTGGGTCTTGCTGGTTGTCGCGCTCGTGATCTGCGGGGCGATCGTCGTGCCGCTGTGGCAGGTCACCGGCTCGGCCGAGACCCGCGGCGACTTCCTGGCCCGGTGGACCCCCGAGCGGCTGGGCAAGCTGTTCATCGGCCCCGAGCAGGCCGCCTGTTACGTCTGCTTCGTGTGGGCCGGGTTGATCCTGATGAGCCGCTACCGCGAGGTGGTTCGGCAGCGCACGGCGTTCAAGCTGGAGCTGCTACCTACGGACGAGGGCGCCCGCATCCTGCCGGAGGATGCCCGGCCTCTCGCTCGCAAGGTGGACACGGTAACCAGTCGGTTCGGGCCGTCGATCCTGGCGAACATGATCCGGCTGGGGCTGAACAAGTACGCCATCAGCAAGTCCGCGCCGGACGTGGCCGAGGTCGTCCGCAACCAGGCGGACGTCGAGACGTCGCGGTTCGTCTCGACGATGGGCACGGTCAACTACCTGGCGTGGGCGATCCCGGCGATCGGCTTCCTGGGCACGGTTCGCGGCCTGGCCGGCGGGATGAGCATGGCTGGCTCGCAAGAGGCGGACATCGGCCACTTCATCAAGCAGGCCACCGACCAACTCGGGATCGCGTTCGACTGCACGTTCGTGGCGCTGGCGCTGAGCCTGGTGCTGATGTACTTCCTGCACGCCGTCCAGCGTGCCGAGGAGACGCTGCTGATCGACTGCCAGGACTACTGCCAGGAGCACCTACTGTTGCGGCTGTATGATCCGCACCCGGTGGAGCTGATGCAGTCGTAAGGCAGCGTCTGTTGCCGCCCCGACGGGGCGTCCGGTAATAGCCAGGGGTGGAGCGCAGCGGAGCCCCTGGACCAGCGATGCGGATGAGGTTGTAACCCCGAAGGGGTGACCCGGCGGGGCGAACGGGTCACCCCTTCGGGGTTACGGTGGGTGGGGTGCCGGGAGCCCAGGGGTTGTCACCCCTGGCTATTACCGGTCGCCCCGTTGGGGCGGAAAGCAGTAAGGCGACCCCCGCCGGCGTGTGAGTGCTGGTAGCGGTCCGCGAGCGAGGTGAGCATGTTCGGCATCGGCACACGGAAGCAGACCTCGACCCCGGACCGCACCCGCGTCGTCGGCCTCGACCTGACGGCGAGCCGCGCCCGCGCGGTGGCCCTGGCGGCGGGGCGGACGCGGGCGCTGGTCCTCGACGACCCGGCCGAGGATTTGCCGCTGTTCCTGGCACTGGACCGGCGTTCGCCGGACGCTGGCGCCGCCGGGTATCACCTCTGCCGCAAGACGCCGCACCTGTCCTGCTCGAACTTCCTGCCGCAGCTCGGCCACCCGCGGCAGTGGCAAGGATCGCGTTGTAGCGTCACACCAGAGTCCGCGCTGCAGGCGACATTCGAGAAACTCCGCGGCGCGGTGATCGCCGAGACCGACGCCGCGGGCCTGAGCCTGCCGGCGTACCTGACCGCCAACCAGGTCCGCGCGGCCGTCGAGCAGGCGAACAAGGCGAAGTTACCCGTGCGCGGAACAGTGTCCGCCCCGCTGGTGGTCGCGGCGCACCGGGCCGCGTGGGTGCTCGACCACCCGCCCGCGCCGCCTCAGGAGACGGCCGACGCCGACGACGGCCGGCCCGACTGGGTGGTGCCGATGCCGCGGTCGGCCGCTGGCCCCGCGGCGGTCATCGTGGTGGATGCCGACGAGTTCGCCTTGACCGCGTCGGTCGTCGGCGTCGAGCCGACTGAGGTCAAGTCGCTGGCCTCGGCCCTCTGGCCGCGGGCGTCGCTGAAGGCGTGGAAGGACCGGCTGCTGGACGCGCTGTCCGACCGGTGTGTGCGGCTGTGCCGCCGCGACCCGCGCGACTCCGCGGAGGCCGAGCAGGCCCTCTACGAACAACTCGACGGGGCGCTGGACCGCGCCCAGGTCGGCCACCCGGTGACGCTCGGCGTCCGCGGGTCACACTGGTATCAGGACCTTGTGCTGCGCGCCAGCGACCTCGACGGGTACTGCGCGGCGCTGGCCAGGATCGGGGCCGACGGGCTGCGTGAACTGGTGCGGTCGGCGAACCTACCGGTGCCGCCACGCGCGGTGTGGCTGACATACGCCGCCGCACGCCTGCCGGGGCTGGCCGCCGCGATCCACCAGGGCGTCCCGGAGCAGACCGAGGTGCTGGCGCTACCGCCCAACGCCGTCGCCGACGCGACCGCGGCACTTGTGCCGTTCTGGCTGACTGCCATGATCCCGCGTGTCCACCTGGACATGGCGATTCCGCTGGTCGGTCGTGAGGCGCAGCCGAGCGCGCTACCAGCGCGCTCGGCTGCGCCTCACGGCTAACCGTCCCGGGCCCCGACCCATGCGCCTCCGACCGAAGCCGCCGTCGCTCGTCAGCATGTGGATGCTCGACGTGTTCTGCTGCGCCCTCGGGTGCGTCACGCTCCTGTGGCTGCTGAACACCCGCGAGGCCGGCGATCAGGCCAAGCGTGCCGGCTCCGCCCTGGAACTGCTCCAGAAGACCGAGACGGAGTTGAACGCCCGCAAGGCCGAACTGCTCGCCACGAAGGCCGAGTTCGACCGGACCCGCCGCAAGCTCAACGCCGATGTCGAAGACTTGCAGGGCAAGCTCCTCGCCACGACCAGCGAGCGCGACGAGACGGCGAAGAAGCTCGCGCTGACGCAGGGCGACCTCGCCGAGGCGCAGACGAAACTCGTCGCGTCCGCGAACCGCAACCAGGAACTCGACGACCTGCTGATGCGCAAGCAGAAGGAGGCGAAGGACCTCTCGACCCGGCTGACCAGCGCCACCATGTCGGCGGACGAACTGGCGAAGCTGCTGCGCCAGCGCGAGCGGGAACGCGACGACCTGGCGACGAAGGCGAAGGCCGCCGAGGACCAACTCAACGACACCGACGCGCGGCTCAGGGCGGTCGCCAAGGAGGCCCAGGACGCGACCGCGAACCTCGCCGTCATGCGCAAGACCGGCGACGAGTTGGCCGCCGCCCGCTCGACCATCAAGGACTTGCAGAAGAAGGTGGACGACTCGAACGTCACCCTCATCGACCTGCAAGGCCAGAAGGCGAAGCTGGCCGACAAGTACGACCGGCTGCGGGTCGAGTCGGAGAGCCGGTTCGCCGGGATCGCCATGACCGGCCGGCGCGTGGTGCTCCTGGTGGACGCTTCTGGGAGCATGAAGGACGTGGCCAACGGCCAGCCGGACGCGAACAAGTGGCCGACCGTCGTCGAGACGGTGTCCAAGGTGATGCGCAGCCTGCCGGACCTGGAGAAGTTCCAGGTGGTCACGTTCTCGCGCACGGCCGGATACCTGTTCGGCTCAGGCGAGTGGCAGCCATACCAGGGGGAGTCGTCCGCGCGGCAAGTGGCCGACGCGCTGCGGCGGGTGGAGCCGGCCGGGGACACGAACCTCTACGACGGGCTGGACATGGCGTTCCGGCTGCGGCGGGACGGGATGGACACGGTGTACCTGTTCTCCGACGGACTGCCGACCAGCGGCCCCGGTCTGACCAGCGAGCAGGAGCGGACGCTCAAGGACGGCGAGCGGTCGGACCGGCTGGGCCGGCACATCCGGCTGACGCTCAACGCCGCCTGGAACCGCCCGGTCGGCACCCAGAAGGTGCGGATCAACGCGATCGGGTTCTTCTACGAAAGCCCGGAGTTGGGCTCATTCCTGTGGACGCTCTCCCGCGAGAACGACGGCAGCTTCGTGGGGATGAGCCGGCCGTAGTCGTGGTCCGGTCGCTCACCCGCCTGGCGGGGCTGCGACGCTAGTCTGGCCCGACATTTGCTCAAATCGGTTGATGCGGACGTTCACGGCCCCCGTGCGGGGATCTTCGTTGGCGGACGTGTAGGCGGAACCGGGAAAGGAGATTCACCGTGAACGAGATGACCGAGTTGCCGGTCGCCAACCCGGCCGCCGAGTTACCCCCCGTCGAGCCGACCCCCGGCCGGAGTTCACTGGCCGTGCGTCTGGTGACGATCCTCGCCATCACCCTCCCCCTGCTCGGCGTCATCGCCGCCCCGTTCCTGGTGTGGGGGTGGGGGTTCGGCTGGGTCGATCTCGGCCTGCTGCTGGGCATGTACTTCCTCACCGCGATCGGGATCACGGTCGGGTTCCACCGGCTGT
Source organism: Fimbriiglobus sp. (assembly GCA_035539575.1). Taxonomy (GTDB): domain Bacteria; phylum Planctomycetota; class Planctomycetia; order Gemmatales; family Gemmataceae; genus DASSAT01. Next base: position 5,155 of record DATLIF010000502.1, read on the forward strand.
TCGTCCACCGCTCGTTCGAGACGTACCTGGGGGTGAAGTTCGTCCTGGCGGTCCTGGGGTCGATGGCGGTCCAGGGGTCGCTGTTCAATTGGGTCGCCCAGCACCGCCGGCACCACCAGCACAGCGACACGCCCGACGACCCGCACACCCCGCACCACCACGGCGAGGGGGTGTTCGGTGTGCTCCGCGGCTTCTGGCACGCCCACATCGGCTGGTTCTTCGACCCCGACCCTCCGGGCCCGGACCGCTACGTCAGAGACCTCAGCGCCAGCCCCGCGCTGCGGGTGGCGAGCGCTCTCTTCCCGGTGTGGGTGGCGCTCGGGCTGGTCCTGCCGGCGGCGCTGGGCGGCCTGATCACCCT
>DATLIF010000503.1:0-10984 GCA_035539575.1 Fimbriiglobus sp.
CGGCGAGGTCCGGCGGGTACACGGTCGGGGTCCTGGTGCAGACCAACTACGGCGGGGACCTGACCATCGCGGGCGTCCCCGTCGGCCGCGAACTCGGCGTCGAACCACCGAAGGGCCCGGCGAAACCTCCCGAGAAGGGGACGGCGGGGGCCGACGGATCGGTGATCGTGGTGGTCGCCACCGACGCCCCGCTCGACGCCCGGAACCTGGGACGGCTGGCGGCCCGATCAATGTTCGGGCTGGCCCGGACCGGGTCGTGGGCGTCGAACGGGAGCGGGGACTACGCCATCGCCTTCTCGACTGCCCAGGAGGCCCGGGTCCGGCCCCCGGAGCGCGGGAAGGAGTTCGAGCCGCGGGCCGTGAAGGTGCTGGCCAACGACGCGATGAGTCCCCTGTTCGTAGCGGTGATCGAGGCGACGGAGGAGGCGATCTACAACTCGCTCTTCCGGGCGGTGACGACGACCGGCCGGGGGCGGACGGTCGAGGCCCTGCCGCTGGACAAGACCCTCGACATCCTGCGCCACCGGGGGGCGCTGCGGTCGAAAGACTGAGGTTGGGGCCTGAGCGGCTGCCGGTGCTCACCCCCGACACGCCGGCCCAGGTAACATTTGAACCGCTGCAACAGCCCCACCCACCCTGTTGCTTTGTAGGAGTTCATAGCCCACTCTGGCGGGCCGGGCTACTGGGCGGGGTCGTTCGGCCCCCTACACGCCGCCGACCCCGATCTGGGCGGCCTTGAACTTCATCCTGGTGGGTATCGTGATGCTGCTCGGCGGTAGGTTCGCAGTTCTGGCGGGCCTTGTGCGGGGCAGCTTCGATCCGAGCTGTTTGTTCGGCGGCCGAGAACCTCCATCACCACTTTTGGCTCCAATGAATACACAACTGGAAGCGATTGGGGTCTCGAAGACCGTCTACGGGTACCTCTACCCAGAGGTGGAAGAGGTCATGGCGCGGACCTTCCGCGACCCGAGGCTGATCGAAATCCAGCGCCGGGGGTACACCCAGCGGCAAGACTCCATGGGGCAGTCGTTCCTCGATACCTACATGGGCTGGACGCGCGATATCCTGAACATCGATGCCGAACGGTTTCGCTTCGTGTATCCCTCCGCGGGATCCGCGGAGGCCATTCGCGAGTCGATCGCAGTCCAGGCGACCAGCACTCGGGCGAGCGACCAGACCACGCTGCACATGTTCGACGGCGACTACGAGGGCTACGTGGCCTACGCCAAGGCGCACGGTGTTACCGTCGTCCTGCACGAGCGAGAAGGATACACCGAGTCGCTCCGCAGCGTCGGCGCCGGCGATACGTTCTATCTCAGTCAACCCAGCGCCATCGACGGCAATCTCTGGGGCGAGTACGACCGGTTCATGACCTGGTTAGAAACCCACCAGCCTGCGCTCGACGTCTTCGTGGACCTCGCGTATCTCGGCACACTGACGGACGGGAGTGCCCGGATCGCCACACACTTCAAGAACATCCGGGGACTCTTCTTCAGCCTCAGCAAGGCCTTCGGGGTCTTCTACCAGCGCATCGGCGGCATGTTCTCCGACCGGGAGTGGCCCAGTCTCTACGCCAACCGCCTCTGGTTCAAGAACCTCGTCAACCTGACCCTGGGAGAGGAGTTGATGCGACAATTTCAGCCCCAGGCGCTCCCGGCCAAGTACCACCCCGCCCGGATGGCAGTCGTGGCCGGTTTGCGCGAGCGGTTCGGCGCCACGGTCGAGCCGAGCGATTCCGTCCTGATCGCCCACCAGCCAGCGCTCGCGCCGCTCCAGCCCGTTCAGCGGGAACTCTGCCGGACCCGTCGCGTCGTCCGCTACTGCCTCACCCCGGGCATCGACCAACACGTGTCAGGCCACCCGTCATGAAGAACCTCACCCTCCTCCCGTCCTGCACGGACGTCATCGGGTACACCCACGACCACTGGAAAACGGACGTCTTCCGCCGGCTCCAGGAGGAGCGCGGGAGCTACCTCCAGCAGTACGTCGATCTCTTCGCGGGGAGGCCGCGCGTCTACTACGACATGGACGACCCCGAACTCGAGCGCAACCACTTCACGGTGTGGATGAACGCCATCCAGCGGCGCGACGGCTATAGCAACCCCTACCTGGAGGACATGTACAACCTCCATGAGATGGTCCACGCCATCGACATGAAGTACGACTCCCACTCCACGCACTTCGACTGGTCGGTCCGGTCGCTCGTGAACGAACTGAAGGCGACGATCGAGACGGAGGTGGTTCTGTACTTCGCGATCCCGGGCCTGCGGGAGAAGACGTTCCCCTTCGAGATCTGGGCCGATCGGTTCCTGGGCAACCGTGTCCTCCTCTCGACGCAGCACCTCACCAACCAGGAGTTCTTCGGGGCGGATCCGGACGGGTTCCGCAGTGCGCTCCTCAAGAATCGCTGGGACATCCGCCACGGCCCTAGCCCCGGCGACCGGATCGAGGGGATGATCCACGGGTACGTCGCGCGCAACGACGAGTGGGACCGCATCTGGGCCGAGTGCTTCAGCGAGATCGACGGCCACATGGAGGAGTTCGAGATCCGCTGCCTGCGCAACCGCGCGGACGCGATCCGCTGGCACGCCGACTGGCTGATCGAGAAGAGAGGCACCGGCTCCTGCCCCTACCAGCCCCAGGCGGCGGAGTACGTGCGGGTCGCCGCGGACTTTAAGCGAAAGTTCGCGAGCCAAACCGTGGAGGCGGCCCAGAGAGCAGACGGGGGCATGAGTACGGTGTAGTGGTCCACGTGTCTCAAGCGAACCCCGCTGTACCCGACCGCGGCGGACTGAAATGACTGATGATTCACGGTTCCCCGGCAGCCGCGGCGGGTGAGCGGATCGACTATGAAGCCGTGGGCCTGTCAACTCAAGCGGACCGGACCTCCAGTGAGCCGGTTGATAGCCCGTCTGGGCGATGTCGAGCATCCCCCGCCACAACCCGTCCGTCCCACACTCCGTCAGCGGCCGCGCGAACTGCCCGATTCCGGCCAGCCAGGTGACGGTCCAAGCCCGCGCGCCGCGGAGGGCCGGCAACCCCTGGCCGACGAGGATCGCCCGGACACGGTTCGGGGCGGCCGCATTCGTGTGGCCGGCGGCGGCCGGGGCTGCGACAATCCGCGTGCGGGAGGTTGGTATGCCGACCCACATGACATGCCCCCGGGGGCACCACTGGGACTTAGGCGAGGAGGACGCGACGGTCGATCGCCGCGGCCCGGCCGCATGCCCGGTCTGCGGGTCCGCGCTTTCGCCGGCGAGCGGCCCGGCCGACCGGCCCGAGCCTGCGGACCTGACCATCCGGTCCGGTTCGACCAACAGCCCGGGGGACCGGCCCGACCCGAGCGACCCGGAACACGAAGACCTGATCCGCCGGTTCGAGCAGGACTGGTTCGCCGGCCGCGATCCGACCCTGGAGGAGTACCTGGACGGGGCGGACCTGACCGACCACCGGCTCCTGATTGAACTCGTCCACATCGACCTGGAGTTCCGGATCAAGGCCGGGCAGTCGGCCCGGGCAGGCGATTACTTGACCCGGTTTCCGAAACTGTCGGCGGACGAGACTGCCACCGAACTGATCGGGGCGGAGTACGAGTTCCGCCGGCGGATGACCCCCGGGCTGCGCTTCGACGAGGTCGCGGCCGGGTATCCGCGGTACCGCGACCGGCTGGAATCGTACCGGGCCCGGTTTGCCCGATCGACCCCGTGGGCCTCGCCCGCGCGGGCCGAGTCACATACGTGGCCGGCGCCCCCGGGGTACGAGATCCTGAGCACCCTCGGGGTCGGCGGAATGGGGGTCGTCTACCAGGCCCGCCAGGTCCGGGCGGACCGGGTGGTCGCTCTCAAGATCCCGCTGGCCGCCGCGACCGATCCGGAGGCCCGGGTCCGGTTCTCGACGGAGGGCCGGGCGGCCGCCCGGCTGCAGCACCCCGGGATCGTCCAGGTGTTCGAGGTCGGGGAGGCGGACCAGGTGCCGTACATGGCCCTGGAGTTCTGCCCGGGTGGCAGCCTCGTTGACCGGCTCGACGGCACCCCGCTCACCCCGCGGGCGGCGGCCGAGTTGGTCGAGACGGTCGCTCAGGCGGTCGGGGCCGCGAACGCCGCCGGGGTGGTCCACCGCGACTTGAAGCCCGGAAACATCCTGTTCGGCAAGGAAGGCGGGACGACGAGCGAGGGAGGAACCGCAACCCCGGTGACCGGTTCGGAATCCGCTTTCCGGCTTCACCCGGCGTCCTTCCTGCCGAAGGTGTCCGACTTCGGCCTGGCCCGCCGCCTGGACGAGGAGCAGAGTCATACCCGCACCGGGACGGTCGTCGGCACGCCGGTTTACATGGCCCCCGAGCAGGCCCGTGGGGATCCCCGGCAGATCGGACCGCCGACCGACGTGTACGCTCTCGGGGCCATCCTGTACGAACTGCTCACCGGCCGGCCGCCGTTCCGCGGCCCGTCCGCCCTCGACACCATGAGGCAAGTGTGTACCGACGACCCGGTGCCGCCGTCTCGGCTCCAGCCCGGCATCCCCCGCGACCTGGAGACGATCTGCCTGAAGTGCCTGCACAAGAGCCCGGCCCGTCGGTACCCGACCGGGGACGCACTGGCGGACGACCTGCGGCGGTTCCTCGACGGCCGCCCGGTCCTGGCCCGGCCGGTCGGGTGGACGGAGCGGCTGGCCAAGCGGGTCCGGCGGAACCCGGTCCCGGCGACCCTCCTCGCGGCGCTGGCCGCGGTCGTCGTGGGCGGGGTCACCTGGGGCGTCTGGAAGCAGTTCCGGGTGGTGGCCGAGCGGGACCGGGCCCGGGCCCACTTCCAGATGTCGATGCGGGCGATTGATGGGTTCCTGACCGAGGTGGCCGAGGACGAGCTGGCGTCCGAGCCGCGGGCCGAACTCAAGCGGAAGGCACTACTGGAGAAGGCGCTTGGGTTCTACGAGGAGCTGCTCCGAGTCGAGCCCGACGACCCGCTGGTCAAGTGGGAGGCGGCCCGGGCCGCCCGCCGGGTCGGGGACATCTACCGGCACCTGGGCCGCTACCCGGAGGCCCTGACGGCGTACGACCAGGCGACCGACAGGCTCCGTCAGCTACCGCCCGGCCCGGGCCCGCGGCAGGAGGTCGCCCTCTGCCACAATTACCGCGGCGAGGTGTACCGGCTGACCGAGAAACCCGATGAGGCGGATGCCGAGTACCAGCAGGCGATCGTCATCCAGTTCGCCGCGGTGGAAGAACACCCGGGTCACCCGGAGTACACCCGGGAACTGGCCCAGAGCTACTACAACCGCGGGATCGTGGCCACGAACACCGGCCGTTACACGGACGCTCGAGAGTTCTTTCAGCAGGCCGGGCGGGTCCTGGACGAGTCACCGGACGGCACCCCCGAGCACCGCCGTCACCGGGCCCGGGTGTGGATCAACCTGGCGAACGTCCTGTGGCTCGACGAGAAGCCACACGACGCCGCCGCCGCCGCGGCCGAGGCGGCGGTCGGCATCCTCGACGGACTGGTCAAGCTGCCTGACGCCCGGCCGGAATACCGGTACGAGTTGGCGGCCGCCCTGCTCAATCTGGCGAACGCCCGGGGGGCGGGCGGGGACCGGTCGGCGGCGGTCGAGTCGAACGCCCGGGCACTCGGCTTGCTGGAAAAACTCGTCGCTGACTTCCAGAACACCCCCGCCTATCGGGCCGAGCTGGCCCGGGCGCACAACGGCGCGGCCACACTTGCCTACGCCCGGGACCGCCCCGCGGCCGAGGAGCACGTGAGGAAGGCGGTCACGCACTGGGAAGCGCTCGTCCGCGCCCACGACGGCGTCCCGGCGCACCACGGCGAACTCGGGATGGCCCTGGGGAACCTGGGTCGCATTGTCCGTGGCCGCCCGGAGGAGGCCCGCGAATACCTGACGCGCGGGGTGGCAGAGGTGATCCGGGTACTCCAGGCGAACCCGGGTGACGAGACCTTCCGGCAGTCGCTCCGGCAGCAGGCCCGCGACCTGGCCGATCTGCTAGTCCGGGCGGGAGACCACGACGCCGCCCGCGCCCTGGCCGAGAAGATGGCCCGGGAGCTGCCAAAGGGCTCTCTCGGCACCTATCGGGCGGTGTGTTTCCTGGCCCGGTGTGCGACAACCGCCCGCAACTTCCTCGGGCCGTTGGCCGACGTGGACCGCCGCGTCGAGGAGTATACCGGGCTGGCACTCAAGTTGATCCAGGCCAGCAACGCGGCCGACCTGGCTCGGCTGATCGACGACCCCGACTGCGACCCGTTCCGGCACCAGAAGCAGTTCCGTGCCGCGCTTGCCCGGACCGGGCGGTAGGCCGGGTAAGGCGGGTTGACCCTGGCGGCTGGACGGCGTGAATCGGGAATGCCTGTCTCGCGGACCGGACGGACAGTCACACCGCCCGGATACTGTAGCCGATGACATCGGCTGGGTCCGGGGAGCCGTCTGACGCACGAGACGGACCGGCTGCTCCCGACCGGCCCGGCGGGTGAGGACGCCGATGCGGACTGCTACGGTCATCTTCGCGGTCTTCACCGCCCTGGTCGTCCCCACCCGGTCGCCTGGCCAGGAGTTGCCCCCACCGCGGTTGGCTCCGACTCCTGCTCCGCCGCCCATCCCGGCCACGGACCCCTGGCTGCTCGCGCTCGCCCAGTCGTTCATCCTGCCGACACCGCCGGTCGCCGACGACGAGGGGCTGACCGTCCGCGGGAGCAGTGTCGGGTACATCGACCCGGCCGCGCCGGGCAACCAGGTCATCCTCCGCTCCGACTTCGGCTACGACTTCCGCTTCCCGAGCCGGGCCGAGTTCTTTTACGCCAAGGCCCGCCCCGGGGGGCCGGGGCTCCCGTTCCCGGAGCAGTCGGTTGACTACCAGAATCTGAGCCTGTACGCGGAGACGCTGCTCGGCCCCCGGGCGTCGGTGTTCGTGGAGGGCGGGGTGCGGTTCCTGAACCCGGTGGTGAACGCGAACGCGGCCGGGTACGGGGACATGAACGTTGGGTTCAAGTACGCCTTCCTGGCGAACGAGTGCAGTCTGGCGACGTTCCAGTTCCGGACCTATGTCCCGAGCGGGGACCCACACCGCGGGCTCGGCACCAGCAACGTCAGCCTGGAGCCGGGACTGCTCGGGTTCACCCGGCTGACCGACCGGCTCGGGTTGGCCGGGGAGCTGCGGTACTGGGTGCCAGTGGGGGGGACCGACTTCGCCGGGAGCGTGTTCCGGTACGGTCTCGGGTTCCGGTACGACCTGTGGGAGGCGGGCCAGGTGCGGGTCATCCCGGTGGCCGAGGTGGTCGGGTGGACGGTCCTCGACGGCCGGCAGCCGATATTCCCCCCGACCGGGGTGGCAGCATCCGAGTCCGCGGCCGGCACGTCCATCGTGAACGTCAAGATCGGCGGCCGCGTCGACCTGACCGACCGGGCCGGGATCTACGTGGGCTATGGCCGGGCGATCACCGGCGAGCGGTGGTACACGGACGTGCTCCGACTCGATTTCCGGTGGCTGTACTGAGTGCCGCGACACCTCACCGCGGCACCCAGAGAATCCTGCGGAGTTCCTCCACACAGGCTCAGCCGCCGAAGCCGTCGCCGGACTCGCTGGTGTCATCGATGTCGGCAACGAAGATGCCACCCATGAAGAGACCGTCCTGGCTCCACAGTTGGTCGTCCGTCGCAACCAGGCCGCTGACCGAGCCGTAGATGGCGTTCACCGCACCGGCACCACCGTCTTCGCCGGGAACACCTACGACCAGATCGGCCTTACCATCGCGGTTGAAGTCGCCCGCGGCCAGGGTGCTGCCGAACAGATCACCGGCCTCGGCGCTGTCCTCGATGCCCGCGCTGTTCTGGTGCCAGCGCTGGTTGCCGACGTCGGACAGACCGGTGCCGATCCCCTCGCTGTAGAGGACGTTCACGGCACCCGCTTCTCCGAGGCCGTTTATGTCCTCGAAGTGAACCCCCACGGCCAGGTCGGTATCGCCGTCTCCGTCGAAATCGCCCGCGGTGAGCGAACTGCCGAACTGGTCGTCGGCCTCAGCCGTTCCAAGGATGGTCCCGAAGTTCTGGTGGAAGCGCTCGTTGCCATTGTCGGTTAACCCGACGACCGAGCCGCGGATGATGTTCACTGCGCCGGCGTCGCCGATGCCGTTGATGTCCTCGAAGGGAACGCCCACGGCCACGTCGATATTCCCATCATCATCAAAGTCGGCCATGACGAGGGTGCTGGCGAAGCCGTCTCCGACCTCGGCCACGCCTTCGATGGGTAGCCCATTGGGGCCAACGCTGTCCTGGTGCCAGCGCTCGTTGCCAACATCGGTCAGGCCAGCGGACGCGCCGAAGAGGATGCTGAGCGCGCCCGCCCCATCGACATTGCTAACTCGATCGCCGGGGGCGCCCACGGCCACGTCATCGAACCCGTCGCCGTTGATATCGCCCACTGCCACGGCTGCACCGAAGCGATCGCCAAGCCCGGTCGCGCCGAGCATGGTGCCGGTGTCCAGCGAGAAGGATCGGTTGTTGACACCGGTCAGGCCCCCAATCGCGCCATAGATGACGTTAAATGCCCCGGCGTCACCAAACCCGGCCAAATCCTGGCCGGGGATGCCCACGGCCAGGTCGTCGATCCCGTCACCGTTGATGTCTCCCGCGGCCAGAGCCGAGCCGAACTCGTCTCCGCTCTGGTTCGTTCCGCCGATGGCCACCCCGGCGAGAACGCTGTCCTGATCGACCTGGATGCTGCCACCGGTCAGCAAGCCGTTCGCCGAACCGTTGAGGACGAACACCGCACCGGTATCCGCAAGACCATTGAGGGTTTCGCCAGGCGCGGCCACGGCCAGGTCGTCGATCCCGTCGCGGTTGAAGTCGCCCACGGCCATGCTCTCGCCGAAGCGGTCGCCGGCCTCGGCCGTGTCCGGGACGGCTCCGTCCTGGGTAATGAACTGGTTTCCAGCCGGATCCAGTCCGGTGGGTGAGCCGTAGATAACGCTCACACCACCGGCAGCATTCAGGCCGCGGATTTCCTCGCCCGGGGAACCCACGGCCATGTCCTGATAGGTGTCGCCGTTGAAGTCGCCCGTGACGATGCTCATCAGGGCGCGGCTCTCCAGATGCTCGAGCTTCAGACGCTTCTTCCCGAAAGGACCAGACATCTTTCCGACTCCTTCAATGGACCTGTGCAGACACGTCAGCGAACGTCGCTGACGTTCGCAACGGGTATCCCGCCGGCCGCGGTTCCTTTCGATAATCTGGTCGGGCGCTGGTTCTCAATTCGCTTAGAACGTGGCCGAACTCCGGGCGGAACCGGATGAACGTGCTGGGGCGCCACGCTCCGACAACAAGCACCAGTGCGAGCGCCTGCAGCCTCCCGAAGCCGGCGAGGGGTGCTCCATGTGCTCGTCCCCGACCACCCGCGTGAGCTTGCTGCTCGGCATCCGCGATCCGAAGGACCGGGTCGCGTGGGGCGAGTTCGTTCACATCTACGCCCCCCTCATCCACGCGTACGGCCTGCGCCGCGGGCTCCAGGATTCGGACGCCGCCGACCTGACCCAGGAGGTGTTCCGGTGCCTTGCTCGCTCGGCGCCGGAGTTCCGGTACGATCCGGCCCGAGGCTCGTTCCGCGGCTGGTTGTACACCGTCACCCGCAACGCACTCCGCAAGCTGGGAACGCGGAAGGCCCGGCAGACAAGCGGCACCGGCGACACGGATGTCCGGCGGATGCTGGAACAACAGCCGGACCCCGCAACGGATGAGGAAAACTGGCACCAGGAATATCAGTGGAACCTGTTCCAGTGGGCGGCCGAGAAGGTCCGCGTCGAATTCCGGGAGGCGACCTGGCAGGCCTTCTGGCGGACCGCCGTGCTGGGAGAGGGCGTCGAGCCGGTCGCCGAAGAACTGGGGATCACGCCCGGCGCCGTGTACATCGCCCGAAGCCGTGTCACGGCCCGGATTCGCCTGGAGATCCGTGCCGTCGAGGGGGAGTGAGGTGAACCATGAGAGATTGCCCCGATCGTGAGGAACTCCAGAGGCTGATTGCCGGGTCACACCCGGTTGATCGGCAGCAGTTCCTCGAACGGCATCTGGAGGACTGCGAGCGTTGCCGTCATCTCCTCGAAACCCTGGCGGACATCCGGGCCGTCGTGCCCCGGTCGCCCATGCCCCCACGAGTTCGAATGCCGGCGTGCCCGGCCCTGAAGCGAGCCACGGAACGGCTTCTAGACGACCCCGACGCCGAGACGGCTGACGGGACGATCCGCCTCCACATCGCCGACGAGCCGGGAGCACAGTTACCGTTCCTGCAACCGACGGACCGCCCGGGATTCCTGGGCAAGATCGGTCCCTACGAGGTGCGACGCCTGATCGGTAGCGGCGGATCGGGCATGGTCTTCGAGGGGTACGACCCCGTGCTGAAGCGGACGGTGGCCGTCAAGGTCCTGTCCCCCCTCCTGGCGGTGAGCGACCAGGCCCGGAGCCGCTTTCTTCGCGAAGCCCAGGCGGCCGCGGCCTTGACCCACGAGCACCTCGTCACCATCCACGCCGTGGAAGAGGCGGACGGCGTGCTGTACCTGGTCCTGGAGTACGTGCCCGGCGAGTCGCTGGCCGACCGCCTCCGTCGCGAAGGGCGTCTGCCATTGGCGACCGTCATCCGCATCGGCGCCCAGGTCGCGCGGGGACTGGCCGCGGCCCACGAGAAGGGGCTGGTCCACCGCGACATCAAGCCCGGGAACCTACTCCTCGAAGCGGGCACGGACCGGGTCAAGGTCGCCGACTTCGGCCTCGCCAAGTCCGCCGACGAGGTCTCGCTCACCATCGAGGGCATGATCGCGGGAACGCCGGACTTCATGTCGCCCGAGCAGGCAAGCGGCGCCGGTGTGGACGCCCGCTCGGACCTGTTCAGCCTCGGCGCCGTGCTGTACACGGCCTGCACCGGGAGTCCTCCCTTCCGGGGCGAATCCCCCCTTTGCACCCTGGAGCGGGTCCGATGGGAGGCGCCGGCCCCCCTATGCCA
>DATLIF010000504.1:0-10604 GCA_035539575.1 Fimbriiglobus sp.
GGAGACCTGGACGACCGGATGGTCGTCGCGGCCGGCGAGGTCGCTGCCCGGCCCCTCCGGATGCTTCCAGCACGCTCCGGGAGACCATCGCCACCACTGCGCGAAGTCCTTGAGGTCCACCGCCCCGGCCGGCGGGGCGAACACGATCGACCCGGGGACGAGTTTGTCCTTCGGCGGCGGCGGCGTGCCGGGCGGGAGTTGCTTCAGGATCTCGGCCACGTCGAGCGCCTTCTCGGCGGTGGTGACGTAACCTGTGGCCTCGACGAACGCGCGGAACTGGGCGTTGGTGACCTCGGTCTGGTCGATGAAGAACCCGTCCACCTGGACGCGGTGGGCTGGCTTCTCGTCCGCCCAGCCGAGGTCCGAGCCGGTCCCCATGGTGAACTCGCCGCCGGGCAGCCACGCCATCCCGGCGGGCGCGTCCGTCCGCGTCCGGGTAAGCGCCACGACGGTATAAGTCGCCCCGAATGCCGCGAGGGCGAGGCCGAGCAGGACGAGGAACCGCGGCACGTCTCGCCGCTCGCGGGGCTTCTCGACCGCCGGCCGGACCCCGGTCGGATGATGGCTACCGTGACGGCTCGTGTTGTGCTTCATGATGACCTGCCAAGACGCGGGGGCCTCGAAGACTCGGCCAACCCGACAACCCCGAGCCGTTCAACAGAGCATCAACCCGATTCGGCGTCAACTGCCGTTCCCAGACTCCGCGGGCCGGTGCGGCTGTGGCTCCGCGGGCGCGGCCCGGAGTTCCGGCACCTCGTCGCCATCCGGGTCCGGATCGACGGCGCGGCGGCCGACGACGAGTTCCGACACCCACTGGATCAGCACGTAGAAGACCGGGACGAAGAAGATCGCCAGGAACGTCGCGGCGAGCATGCCGCCGATGACGCCCGTGCCGATCGACCGCCGGCCGGCGGCGCCCGCGCCCGTGGCGATGGCCAGCGGCACCACGCCCAGGATGAACGCCAGTGAGGTCATGACGATCGGGCGGAACCGAAGCTGGGACGCCTCGACGGCCGCCTCGACGATGCCCTTACCCTCCCGGCGGAGTGCGACACAGAATTCGACGATCAGGATGGCGTTCTTCGCCGCCAGGCCGACGAGGGTCAGCAGACCGATCTGGAAGTAAATGTCCTGCGTGTATCCGCGGAAGTAGACGGCCGTGAGCGCCCCGAGCAGGGCCAGCGGCACGGCCAGGAGTACGGCCACCGGCAGCGTCCACCGCTCGTACTGGGCAGCCAGGACCAGGAACACGACCAGCAGGCCGAACCCGAGCACGATCGGGGCCTGGTTGCCCGCCTTAATCTCCTGATATGATGCGCCGCTCCACTCGATGCCGTAGCCCGGTGGCAGCGTCTCGGCCGCGATCCGGCGCACCGCCTCCATCGCTTCGCCGCTGCTCTTGCCCTCGGCGGGGGCGCCGGTGATCTCGATCGCCGGGAACCCGTTGTACCGACTGACCACGTTCGGCCCGGCGCGGAACTTCATGTCCACCACCCCGGACAGCGGCACCATCTCCCCCCGGCTGTTGCGGACGTAGATCCGCTCGACGTCGCGCGGCGCGTTGCGGAACTCCGGCTCGGCCTGGAGTTGCACCCGCCAGATCCGGCCGAACCGGTTGAAGTCGTTGACGTACAGCGCGCCAAAGTACGCCTGCATCGGCTCGAACACGTCGGCCAGGCGGACTCCCATCATCTGCGTCTTCTCGCGGTTCACCTCGACGTAGACCTGCGGCAGGGTGACGCGGAGCGTCGCGTTGAGCCCGGTGACGTCCGTGTTGCTCTGGGCCGCACCGAGGAACTTGTTGCCGACCTCGGCCAACTCGGCCACCGTCCCGCCGCCGCGCTGCTGCAGTTCGACCGTGAACCCGGTCCGCGTGCCCAGGCCCTGAATGGGCGGCGGGTTCAACGCCAGCACGATGCCGTCGGAGACCTTGGCCATCAACTCCTTGCTCGCGGTCAGGAGATCGAACGCGCTCATGCCGGGGCCGGTGCGCTCCTCGTACGGCTTCAGCGTGACGAACATCACGCCGGCGTTGGTGCTCGCCGCCCCGCCGGCGAGGATGTCGTACCCCCCCAACGCGACCACGTGGGCAACCGCCGGGTGTTTGCGGAAGAACTCCTCGCCCTGGTTGATGACGTGCTGTGTCTTGTCCAGCGAGGCGCCGTCGGGCAGCATCACCACGGCGATGACGGCCCCCTGGTCCTCCTCCGGCAGGAAGCCGCCCGGCACCTTGCCGCTGAGCCGGTAGGCGGCGAAGCACAGCAGACCGAAGACGACCAGCGTGACCAGCGAGCCGCGGATGGCCAGACGGACGCCGGCGGCGTACCCGGCGGTGATGCGGTCGAACATCCAGTCGAAGGCGCGGAAGAAGACGTTCTTGCGGCCGTGACCCGGCTTGAGCAGCAGCCGGCAAAGCGCCGGGCTGAGCGTCAGGGCCACGAGCCCGGAGATGGCCACCGAGATGGCGATCGTCACTGCGAACTGCTTGTACATCTGCCCGGTGAACCCGCCGAGGAACGTGACCGGCACGAACACCGCGGACAGCACCAGCACGACCGCGATGACCGGTCCGGTCACCTGGTCCATCGCCTTGATCGTCGCCTCCCGGGGTAGGAGGTGGTCCTCGTGCATGATCCGCTCGACGTTCTCGACCACGATGATCGCGTCGTCCACCACGATGCCGATCGCCAGCACCAGCCCGAACAGCGTCAGGGTGTTGATCGAGAACCCCAGCGCCAGCATGCCGGCGAACGTGCCGACGATCGCCACCGGCACGGCCAGCAGCGGGATCAGGGTCGCACGCCACGACTGGAGGAACACGAACACGACCACGATCACCAGCACGACCGCCTCGAGCAGGGTGACGACCACCTCCTGCACCGAGGCGCTGACGAACGTGGTCGTGTCATAGGGGATCGCCCAGGTGACGCCCGCCGGGAACGCGGACTGTGCCTCGGTCAACTCCGCCCGGACGGAGGCCATCGTGCTCAGTGCGTTGGCCCCGACCTGGAGGTTGATGAGCATCAGCGTCGTCGGCTTGCCGTTGAGCCGGCCGACGAGGTTGTAGCTCTGGGCCCCCAGCTCAATGCGGGCGACGTCCTTGAGCCGCACCATTGCCCCCTCGGGCGTGGCGCGGAGGATGATCTGTTCGTAGTCCGCTACCTCGCTGAGCCGCCCGCGGGTCAGCACCGGAAGTGTGAGTTCCACCTCCCGGCCGGTCGGCCGCTGCCCGACTGTGCCGGCGGGGAAGACCGCGTTCTGGTCCCGCAGGGCGGCGGCGACGTCGGAGACGGTCATCCCCTTCAGTGCCAGCCGGTCCGGGTCGAGCCAGACCCGCATCGAGTAGTCCTTGTTCCCGAACACGGTCGCGTCGCCGACACCCGGCACCCGCTTGATGCGGTCGAGCAGGTTGATGGTGGCGTAGTTGCTCAGGTACAGGTCGTCGTAGGAGCCGTCCGCCGACTCCAGCGCCAGCACCCCCAGGATGTTGCTCGACGCCTTCACGACCCGGATGCCGTTGCGGACGACCTCCTGCGGCAACTGAGGCTGGGCGATCGCCAGGCGGTTCTGGACCTCGACCGCCGCCAGGTCCTGGTCGGTGCCAATCTCGAACGTGACGGTGATCTTGCACGACCCGTCGTTGGCGTTCTGCGAGCTGAAGTAGATCAGGTTCTTGATGCCGCTAAGCTGCTGCTCGATTGGGCCGGCGACCGACTCGGCCACCGTTTGCGCATCGGCCCCGGGGTAGGTGGCGATGATCTGCACCTGCGGCGGCACAATCTCCGGGAAGCGGGCGATCGGCAGCACGACGATCGAGACCGTCCCCGCGATCAGGATGAGCAGGGACAGGACGATCGAGAAGACCGGCCGGTCGATGAAGAAGCGGGCAAACATGGCGGGTTATTTTCCCGTGGCGGCGGACGGGCGGTCGTCGGCCTTGGGTGTGGGCTGGCCCTCCGCGGACGGCGCCGTGACCGGCGTGACCGGAGCCCCCGGGCGGATCATCATGAGCCGGTCCGTAATCACCCGGTCCCCGGGCTTCAGTCCCTGCTCGACGATCCAGTGGTCGTTCCCGGACCACTCTCCGAGCACCACCGGCCGGACCTCGGCCACGTTCTTCTCGCTCACCACCATCACGCTCGCCCCGGTGGGCGACTGCGACACCACCGACTGCGGCACCCGCACGACATCGACGCGCTGGATGCCCAGGACGCTGGCGTAGATGAACTGGCCCGGCTTGAGCTTGTCGTCCGGGTTGGGCACCTGGCCGCGGACGACCGACGTGCCCGTCGTCACGTCCACCTGCACGTCGATGAAGTTGATCCGCCCCTTGTGGGGGTAGGTCGAGCCGTCGGACAGCGTGATCTCCAGTTCGATCTGGTCGAGCGGGGGGGCGACGATTTGCTTCGCGGTCGTCTGCCGCTGGAACCGGAGGATCTCCTGCTCGGTGACCGAATAGCGGACGTACATCGGGTCGATCTGCTGGATGACCGCGAGCAGCCCGTTCTGGCCGGCGTCCACGTAACTGCCCGTGTCCTTCGACGCCTTGCCGATCACTCCGGTGATGGGGGCCTCGATGCTCGTGTACCCGAGTTGCAACTCGGCGGCGGCGAGTTGCGCGGTCTGCTGTCCGACGTCGGCGGAGGCGACCCGCTCCTCCGCCCGGGCGTTGTCGAGTTCCAGCCTCGCCACGGTCGCCGTCTCGAATCGCTTGAGTTGCTGGCGGGCTTTCAGGAGCGAGGCATCCGCGCTCGCGAGCCGGGCCTTGGCCTGGGCCACGTCCACCTCGAACGGCCGCGGGTCGATCTGGAACAGCTTCTGCCCCTTCTCCACCCGCTTGCCTTCCTCGAACTTGCGCGGCAGCAGGTAGCCGGCGACGCGGGCGCGGATCTCGACGACCTGGGCCCCCTCGGTCTGCCCGAGGAACCGCATCCGGACCGGAACGGTCTCCTGCCGGACGGTCAGAACGCTTACCGGGATCGGCTGCTGAGGCTGTGGCGCTGCCTCATGCCTCGGAGCGTGGTCCATGTCTCGCCAGAACAGGTACGCACCGACCAGCAAGCCCAGCAGCACGACGACCGGGATCCCGCGGCGGACGACGTGGCCCACCAGTGAGAGCCCCCGCCTCTCGTCCGTTCGAACCGGTTCACTCATCCCGTATGCTCCTGAGCGGCCTGCGGCGCGCGGGTCGTTCCGATGTGAAGATGTGAGCGGGTTCACGAAGGCATGCGCTGTGGAGTCGAATGGCCCCACTTTATGCGATCAGCGCTTGATCCTTATGCTGCCAAAGCTCAGCCGTCGAGACCGTCGGCGCAAAGGGTTATACTGAATCGCGGCGTTCCCCTTACTTTGTCCAGTCCTACGCCCCCCGCTCGCTCGGAGTAGGCGGACGGTGGGCCTCGAAGACTCGACCCACGCTACAGGACCGCGTGAGGCGACATCCGGCTCACGGCCCGGCGAACTTCCGCACGGCGTCGAGCAACTGATTGGGGGCGACCGGCTTGACGAGGTGGGCGTCGAACCCGGCCAGTTCGGTCCGCCGGAAGTCGGACTCCCGACCGTAGCCGGTCAGTGCGATGAGGGCGGGTCGCCGCCCGGCCTCCCGCGCCCGGATCCACACGGCCAGGTGTTCGCCCTGCACGCCGGGCATGTTCAGGTCGAGCAGACACACGTCCGGGCAAAACTCCTCGGAGGCCGTCAGCGCTTCGGCCCCGTCGTAGCAAACCCGGACGTCGTATCCGGCCATTCGCAGCAGAGTGGCGTTCGTGTCAGCCAGGTCCCTGTTGTCGTCCACGCACAAGACTCGCGCCATCTCGGCAATCCTCCAGGCGATAACCTGTATAGCCCAACCCCCGCCGACCGCTTACATCCTCGATCGCAGCGATCGGGCCGACTTTGGAGCCGGCGTGACGGGTCGATCCTCGGAAGTGTTCGTCACGGTATACCCCGATCGGGATGCGACAGTTCCCGGCGTGTGTGGCGGGCGATCATCAACTCCTCGTTGGTCGGGACGACCCGGGGCCGAGGCCAGGCAAGACGGAGGCGAT
Organism: Fimbriiglobus sp.; assembly: GCA_035539575.1. GTDB lineage: Bacteria > Planctomycetota > Planctomycetia > Gemmatales > Gemmataceae > DASSAT01. The sequence continues at coordinate 6,048 of DATLIF010000504.1, forward strand.
GTACTCGTACGATAGTCCGTGGAACCCGTACCGTCGGCCCCCTCGTCCGAGTACCGCCACCAACTCCCCGAGACGAGTTGATGAACACCCAGGACCACGCCCCGGGCAGGCCGGCCGCCGCGGAACTCGGCGTCATCGAGGTGCGCCTGCGGGAGGTGCGCCAGTTGTTCGACGCCATGGACCCCTCGCCGTTTCGCGAGAAGGACCTGGACTCCAAGGCCGAGGAGTACATCGTCGAGAGTGTGAAGGAACTCCCGTCGCGGTCACCATGCGCGCTGGTGATCCACCTCGACCGGCCGACGGGCCTGCCCGACGAGGCGCGATGCATCGGCGACGCGGTCCGGGTCCACTTCACCCGGCAGTCGGACCGACTGCGGCGGGATCTGCACCGGCTCATCCGCCGCGGCTTTCTCAGCCTCGGTATCGGCGTGGGATTCCTGGCCGCGCTCTTCGCCGCGGCGCAACTGGTTAGCCGGCTGATGGGAGACGACGGCGTGGCCGCCCTGCTCCGGGAGGGCTTGATCATCGGCGGCTGGGTGGCGATGTGGCGGCCGCTGGAGATCTTCCTCTACGACTGGTGGCCGATCGTCGGCGAGCGGCGCATCCACGACCGGCTGAGCCGCATCGACGTGCAGGTCGTACCCGGCAACGCCGGAACGCGGGACGACCTCACCCGCATCCTGACCGGGTCCGACCCCGGATCAGGCCACACCGCTCGGACGGCAGGCCGGGGTGGCATTTGGTAATCGTTTCCGGCAGCCGCGGGACGTGGCAAAGAGGGCTCGCGCTTCGGCTCAGAGGGTGGTTCATCCGCCCGTAGCCGCCCCGGTTCCCACCAGGCGGTCGCCCGCTTGTGTCGATAGCCGGGGATCGAGGGATAGCTGTGGGCCAGGTTCTCCCACTGCTTCGCGGCCGCGTCGAGCATCGGGCCTGCCTCCGCCCGACGCTCCGGGATCTTGGCGAACCTCCGGTTCAGGCGTCGCTGACGGCGAAGTCCAGGCAGTCGCGGATCACGTCCACCGGGTAGCGGCGGTGGAACCCCTTCGACGGGTCGAAGGTGACGTGCGTCACCGCGGGCGGCTGCCGGCGGAGGAACCGGCCCAGCGACCGGACGTCGGCCAGGACCACCGGCAGGTGCTTCTCCATCCCGCGGCCGAGGTGGTATCGCTCGACCAGGTCGAGGTCGGTCAGCAGTACCACGGCCCGGGTCCCATCGGACGCCGGCTCGTCGGCGAACCCCGGCCCGTCCGGGCTCCGCAGCGCGTAGCAGGGGAAGTGAAGGCAAAACTGGCTATACAGCCGGTCGAAGAACTCTTCGCCGTCCATTGGGCACCCGTATCGGATTGGTAAAGAGTAGGGAAAAGTACCTTCCTCTGTCGGCGGACGCAAGCGGGAAATAATCGGACTCGACTAACATCCCAACCGGGGGACATTTACGGGGCACACGCGATGGCCGCGAAGCTACCATTCGACATCGAGAGGGCGATTCCGCTGCTCCGGGAGGCGGTTCGCCCGTACCCCAAGGCGGCCCTGTTCGAACTGGCGGCCGAGGGGCACGATTCGGTGTTCGAACTGCTCGTCGCCTGCGTCATTTCAATCCGCACCCGCGACGAGACGACGCTGTCGGTCGCCCGCCGGCTGTTCGCCGCGGCCCGCACCCCGCGGGAGGTCGCCGCCCTGTCGGTCGAGCGGATCGACGCCCTGATCCGCGACTGCACATTCCACGAAGCGAAGGCCTCAACGATCCGTGACATCGCACGGGCCACGGCGACCGACCACGACGGCACCCTGCCCTGCGACGAGGAGGTGTTGCAGACCTTCCGCGGGGTCGGGCCGAAGTGCGCCAACTTGGCGGTCGGCATCGCCTGCGGCAAGTCGGTGATCGGCGTGGACATCCATGTCCACCGGATCACCAACCGCTGGGGCTACGTCCGCGCGAAGACACCGGAGCAGACGATGGCGGCTCTCCAGCAGACGCTGCCGAGGGCGTACTGGGTGGAGATCAACGCGCTTTTGGTGCCGTTCGGCAAACACGTCTGCACCGGCGTGCGGCCGAAGTGCTCGACCTGCCCGCTACTGGCGATGTGCCGACAGGTCGGGGTTACGTCGCACCGCTGACCGGAGCCAGGTCTCGTTTTCCCGTGTAACAGGTCGCTTGGCCGCGGGTAGACTATTTCCGGATCACATCAACTAGACGCCGCGGTCCCGTCTCGGCCCCAGTGGCCGTGAGGCGGCCGTCCTCTCACCTCGACGCAGGAGGAACCCCTATGGCGGACGAATGCAAGGCCAGCGGCGACGTGATGGACGTGGCCCAGGAAACGCTGGTGATGGCCTTCGAGCTGTTCGACGCTGAGCTGGCCCGCAGCCCGGAGCGGCTGGTCGCCGTCCTCAAGAGCGAGAAGGTGGCCAAGGCGATTGAGGAGGCGCTGCGTCAGGAGGCGGCCCGGCTGCTGGAGGAGCAGAAGAAGAACGCCGCCCCGACCGACGGCACGGCGGTGCTCCAGAAGGTCGGGGAGAAGGCCCTGGCCGTCGGCAAGGACGAACTGATCAAGGCGATCACCAGCGGGGCGCAGTTCAAGCAGCTCAAGGCCCAACTGGACAAGCTCAAGTGCTCGTTCGAGAAGTCCCCGGTGGGGGTGTGGGTGGAGGAGCACAAGGACAAGTGGTACGTCTACGTCGTGGCGGCCGGGGTCGGGCTGGCCGGGGCCGGGGCGATGTACGCCACCTGGTGGGGGGACGACCTGGTCTCGCCGCTGACCAAGCTGGCCGAGAAGCAGTTGCGGTTCAAGCCGATGGGTACCCTGGAGGTGGGGGCAAACAAGATCACGTTCGTGCCGTCCAAGAGGGTAGTTGGGGTCCAGGCGTTCGCCACCGGCAAGTGGGAGCGGGTGACGGCGACTCTGGAAGTGAGCGTGACGATGGAGAAGGAGAAGTTGACCGCGGCGGGCGGCACCGGGACCGTGGTGGTCGATCTGGGCCAGGGGTGGAAGTTCAACGCCAAGGGGGCCGGCGGGGTCGCCGCCCCGTCGCCGGACGGGTCGCCGGCACCGTATTACTCGCTGGGGATCGGCCTGGGGTACACCGGCCTGGGCGGTACGCAGGGTCTGAGCGTGAACATCCTGGGAGGTCTGGCGCAGACGCCCGACGGCAAGCAAACCGGGTCGGTCGGCGGGTCGCTGAATTACAAGCCGAAGTCGGTGCCGGGGCTGGCGGTGTCCGCGACCGGCGAGGGCAAGCAGCACTTCGGCGGCCCGTCCGAGGGGCTGTTTCAGCTCAAGGTGTCGGTCGATCTCTAGTCCCGTTTTCATTTCGGCGGCACGCCAGAGGCAATCGAGACCGGGACTGGATCTTGCTATCGAGGACGTGGCGAGCGGGGGGCATGAGCCCCCTGTTGAAGTGGCAACAGGGGCTCACGCCCCCCGCTCGCCGGGACTCACCAGGTCCTACACTTCCGCGCAATTCCTGACCGGCTTGCGCCACCGTTCGGATAACCCCAGTGAGGCCCCGCCGGGGCCGACGTATCTGGGGGTAATCCCGTGAACAAGAACGCCACCGTCGAGGTCTGTGCCGACTGCCGCGGTTACGCCGAGGCCCCGTTCACCCCGCTCGTGGACACCGCCGGTCAAGAAACCGGTTGGGTGCTGTGCCTGGACTGCCACGACGCCCTCCTCGTCCGGCTGAGCCGGCAACTGCTCCGGCACGAGCTGGGCGACGAGCACAACTAGCAATAACGGACCCGAGGGCCGCCCTGCCGGGGGTCACCGCGCCCAGAGCTTCCGGTCCAGGGTCCGGTAGTTGACCGCCTCGGCGAGGTGGTCGGACGTGATCCGCTCGCTGCCCTCCAGGTCCGCGACCGTCCGGGACACCCGCAGGATGCGGTCGTGCGCCCGCGCCGACAGCCCCAACTCCGTCATCGCCGTCGCCAGCATTCCCTCGGCGTCCGCGTCCAGCCGGCAGTGTTCGCGGACCTGCCGCGGCGACATCCGGCCGTTGAGCCGCACCGAGCGGCCCCGGAACCGCTCCGACTGCACCGCCCGCGCCCGGTCCACCTGCTCCCGCATCGCCGCCGTGGACGTGCCGTCGGTTGGCCGCGATAGCTCCTCGTATGGCACCGCCGGCACCTCCAGGTGCAGGTCGATGCGGTCGAGTAGCGGGCCGCTAATCCGGCCGAGGTACTTCTCCACCTGCATCGGGTTGCACTTGCACTGGTGCTTGGCGTCCCCGAGGTAGCCGCACGGGCACGGGTTCATGGACGCCACCAGCACGAAGTCGGCCGGGAACGTCGCCGCGTGCTGCGCCCGGCTGATCGTCACCCGGCCCTCCTCCAGCGGCTGCCGCAGCGCCTCCAGGCTCTTGCGGTTGAACTCCGGCAACTCGTCGAGGAACAGGACGCCGTGGTGGGCGAGGCTGATCTCGCCGGGGGTCGGGACGGTGCCGCCACCGACCATGCCGGCGTCGCTGATGGTGTGGTGAGGCGAGCGGTACGGCCGCGTCGCGAGCAGGGCTTCGCCCGCTGGTAGCCGCCCCGTGGCGCTGTAAATGCGCGTGGTCTCCAGG
>DATLIF010000505.1:0-2913 GCA_035539575.1 Fimbriiglobus sp.
CGACCGGTTTGTTCGGCAGCATGGCCAGCAGGCCGCGGACCAGGAAGCCCACGTCCTCACGACTGCCAAGGCCGGGTCCGAGTGCGACCACGTCGGCCGGTTCGGCGAGCCGGGCCGACGGCACCTACAGCGAGGCGTGCCTGGAGGAGCTGGCCCGGCTCGCCGAACCGGCCGACGTGGTCGCACTCGGACCCGGCCTTGGCAGTCGTGAGGACGTGGGCTTCCTGGTCCGCGGCCTGCTGGCCATGCTGCCGAACAAACCGGTCGTCCTCGACGCCGATGGGCTGAATGTTCTGGCCCCGCTGAAAGCCGACGGTCTACCGGAGCGGTCGGGGCCGCTGGTCCTGACGCCACACCCCGGCGAATTCGCCCGACTGTTGGGAATCCCGACAGCCGAGGTCCAGTCGGACCGGGAACGTCTGACAGTTGAGTTCTGCCGGCGACACAAGTTGGTGCTACTGTTGAAGGGGCACCGGACGGTCGTATCCGACGGGCAGCGGGTGTACCACAACGACACCGGCAACCCCGGGATGGCGACCGGCGGGGCCGGGGACGTGCTGACCGGGCTGGTCGCGGCGCTGATCGGCCAGGGGCTGTCGGCGTTCGACGCGGCGGCCCTGGGAGCGTGGGTCCACGGCCGGGCCGGGGACCTGGCGGCCGGCGAACTGGGCCAGGTCGCGTTGACCGCGGCCGACCTGCTCGACTACCTTCCGGCGGCCCTTAGCGACGAGCGACGAGCAACGAGCGACGAGAGAAAACAAGAGGGTGGAGCAACGAATCCCAGTTTGTAGTACTGAGTACTGGGTTCCCCGTTCTTCCTCGTCGCTCGTCGCTCATCGCTCATCGCTAAGGAGTAGCCGTGATCCGGCAGATTTGCCCGCACTGCCTGCAGACGGTCGAGCTGCCCGACGCGTCCGCCGGCACGGTTGCCAATTGCCCCCGGTGCCGCGAGCTGATCCCGGTCCCGGCTGCGTATACCCCGTCCGTTGATCCGAGTGCCGGCCCGGCCGCCCCTCCGCCCGGGTATCGTCCGTCGCCCGACCCGAACCTGGAGCGCTCCGCCGTGACGCCGTCTTCCGAAGCCATCACGCTCGACCGGGTCGATCGCACCCCGCCGCCGCCCGGCCTGGCCTCGCCACGGACCGGGGCCGCCGCCTACCAGGCGAACCCGGCCCCGGCCCCGACGCCGGGCTACGCGAAGTCCGCCGCCCTGGTCCTCACCCCGCAGGGGCTGGCGTGGATCCCCGTCGGGTGCCTGACGCTGGTGTTCGTGCTGGCCTTCTTCGACTGGGCCGGCAGCTACCCCGGCGGCACCCGGCTGTACTCGCAGACCGCCTGGGAGTCGATGTTCGGGCACTACACCCTCGGCAGCGGCTTGACGGAGAAAGCCCTGGCGGACCAGGAGAGCATCGTCAAGAAGATGCGGTTCAGCTTCTGGCTGTTCCTGGCCATGCCGCTGCTGGTCGCCACCCTGATCGTCGCCTGGGCCGAGCGGCTCCTGGTGCGGGACGCCGACCCGGAGAAGCTGCCCGACTGGCTGCAACGGGTCTGGCCGCACCGGTATCCGATCCTGGCCGGGGCGGCCGGGGTGGTGCTGTTGCTGATCCTCTTTCAGTCGGCCTTGGGGTTCGGGCTGGAGTCGGCGATCCGCCGGCACGTCAACGAGCAGTTCGTCATGCAGGAGACCGCGGCGGACTCCCCGGCGAAGAAGCAGGAAGTGGCCGTGGAGCAGGCGAAGATGCTCAACGGCTACGGCCTGCGGATGACGACCGCCCGGCAACTGGCGATCGCGGCGAGCGTCGTGGCCGTGGCGGCGCTGCTGGGCCGGTGGTGGCTGGACCGCCGCGGCCCGAACGCGCCTCTGCCGCGGGTGCTGGTGCAGTACTGAGCTATGAGCGGTGAGCGGTGAGCGGTGAGCAAAAACCGTAGTCCGGTTCTGCTCACCGCTCATAGCTCACCGCTCATAGCTTCCAACTAGCAGCCTCCTCGCCGTCGAGCCGCAGCGTCAGGCACTTGGCGCTGCCGCCGGCCTTCAGGAACTCGTCCAGTTCCACCTCGATCGTCTGATACCCTGCGCGCTCCAGGTCCGCGGCGAGTTGCGGGCAGCGGCTGTTGTGGACCACCGTTTGGCCGACCACGACCGCGTTGCAGCCGAACCGGTGCGCCTCGGCCTCGGCCACTGGGATCAGCTTCGGGACGTGCGTCGAAAGCACCCGCCGGCCGTAGTCGTCGAACGCATCGGGGAAGTAGATCGCTTCCCCCGAGGCCAGCGGGCAGAAGCAGGTGTCGAGGTGGTAGAACCGCGGGTTGACCAACTCCAGCGGCAGGCACCGCACCCCGAGCCGCTGCGCGACCCACTGGTGCGCCGCCGCGTCCGACCGCTGGCGGTATCCGGCGAACAGCGCGTCGCCGCAGAACAGCGCGTCCCCGGCCCCCTCGTGGAACATCCCCTCCGGCAGGTGCTCGACCGCGAAGCCGTGCCCGGCGAACCACTCGTCGAAGACCGGCGACTCGCGGGCGCGGACATCGTGCTTGAACCGGCTACTGAGGAACAGGTTCTCGAAGATCAGCCCCGCGTTGGCGGTGAAGACGAGGTCCGGCAGCCCCGGCTTCGGCTGGAGCGTCTCGACGCGCACGCCGAGGGAGACGAGCGTCTGGTGTAGGCTGGTCCACTGTCGGAACGCCAGCGCGCGGACAGCCCCGAGCGAGCGGTTCATCCACGGGTTGATCTCGTACTCGATGCCGTAGTGGTCCGGCGGGCACATCAGGATGCGCGGCGTCATACGCGACCTCGACGACCGAAGGTTCGATCCGATCCGCAGATTACGCAGATGACACAGATTAAAAGACAGAAGAGATGAAGAGTTAAGACCGAGGCATTCCTGTCTTCAGCCTTCTCTCTGTCTTTTAATC
>DATLIF010000506.1:0-3451 GCA_035539575.1 Fimbriiglobus sp.
CCCCTCCAACCGCTCGCGGCCCCACCGCTCGGGCCAGACCGGCTCGAAGTCGCCGACGGCCCGCCGGAAGCGACGGAAGGCCCCGCCGCGCTTCAGCGCGGCGTTCAGGTCGTCGGCGTGCCACGGCATTAAAGGTGTTACTGTCACAACCATCCCGGTGCGGCGGGAGGTCGGGGAGTTGGCTGGCAGAGGTTGCCGGACCGTTACGACGCGTCGTCGCCAAGAAAGACGCGCCCGGAAGTGCTGTCTTTATTCATGCGGATGTGGCCATCGAGCGGTTCGGCCGAGCTATCCTCGGGCTCAACCTGCCTGCACCCGAGAACGCTTCAGGGTTTGGCACGACGGAAGGTCAAATAATGGCGGCCGTCGCCTTCCTTCGTCACGAACTCCGCCGGCCGCGGATCGCCGCAATTGAGATACTTGAGCGAATCTCCTTCAAGCGAATAGATAGATACGGCCGTTGCACCGACGTTACCGCCCTCCGTGATCAGAAGGTCAATCGCATTGACCTTCTCCTTCACCTCGATCAGTTGAACCGTTCCCGCCTGAAACACCTGCCCGCCTACATGAATCGACCACTTTTCGCCCTTGACGGTGAAGGTATGGCTCTTGTCTTCACCTTTGATCAGCTTCCCATCCGTCTCGTAAGAAGCGAGAGACCAGGTGCCTTGCAACTTCGCCAGCTCGCGCTGCGCGATGCGACCGGCAATTGCCTGGATGACCTGCTCGGCCCGCCGGCGGATTTCGGGGTCGCCATCGGACGCCGCCGCCTGGCGCAGGGCAGCGCGGGCCGGTTCGCCGATAGACTCCAGTTCCTTACTCGCCGCCTCCCGCTTCGCGAAGGCATCAGCGCCCAGCTGCTTAATGAGCTTGGCGACGCGCTCGGCATCCGCTCCGTTTTCGGGATTCCCTCGCAGGGTTGCAAGCCCTACGGCCACAGCCCAGCCGACCGCCACGCAGAACAATGCGTTATGTCGCATACGGCCCTCCACTTCCGCGGCCGAACATCGATCTCACGCGCCCGCCGCGCCGCAAAGCGTGTCCGTCCCGGTTGACTGGCGCGCGCCGGGTCGGGTGCAGTGCGGGGTTCGGCCTCGAGAGCCGGGGCGACAGGTTCACCGCCGAGGGACATCCCAGACTTTCGGCTCGTTGTGGAACACCCCGACCCGCTTTCCGTCCGGGTGGTACGCCACGCCGTAAATGTACTGGCGGTCGTCCACCGCCGTCTCCCCTTCGGCCGCCCCGGTCTCGGCCGACCAGTACTTCACGGCCCCGTTCCACTTGCGGGCGAACTTCACGCCCCCGTACCCGGCCGTGGCGATCTGTTGCCCGTCCGCGCTGTAGGCCAGCCCGCGCATGTAGTGCTCGCCGATGTCGATGCGGAACCGGTTCCGCCCCGCCGCCAGGTCCCGCACCGTCAGGTGGCAGGGCGGGTGGATCTCAACCGTGCCCCCGAGGTACGACGTCCCCGCGGCCAGGTATCTCCCGTCCGGGCCGAAGCACAGCTGGTTCACCCACCCGTCGCCCACGTCGTCGCCGAGGGTGTGGGGCGGGGCCGACTCGAACGTCTCGAGTTTCTTGCCCGAGGCCAGCTCCCAGAGGGTGACCTGCCGGCCCTCGCCCCCCGCGGCGATCCACCTGCCGTCCGGGGAGACGGCCAGCGACCAGACGATCGACGGCGCGGTCAGGTCGCGCACCGCCCTGCCGGTCGTCCCGTCCCAGACCTTGAACGTCTCGGAGCGCGGGCGGTACGTCGCCACCAGGGAGCCGTCCGGGGAGACCACGATCCCGTACCGGTAGAAGCCGGCCTTGTTGTGGAAGTCGGGGCCGTGGTCGGCCGTCACGGCGAACCGCTCCTTGAAGCCGGGGACGTCCCAGCACTTCAGGGTCTGGTCCTTGAACATCCCGTACAGCCGCTTGCCGTCGGCCGTGAACGCCAGCCGCAGGGCCTTCAGGTCGGTCGTGGTATCGGCCTTCAGGTCCTTGACGGTCCCGTAGGCGATCAGGTAACGGCCGTCCGGCGAGAAGCTGACATCGGTTGACCAGCTCAGGTAGGCGGCCTTCGGCCGGGGGACAGGCGCGGCGGCGACGTCCGCCAGCAGGGGGAGGACGAGCGTCGCGAGTCCACTGCCCAGAATGCAAGCATGACGCGGCATTATTCCTCCTCTGGCGGCCGAACAATTAGCTCAGCAGCGGCGGGGGCCGAGTGAGCTGCGAACTTCAGAAAGGTTACATGCCCCCGCCGTCTGCTGCAGCACCTGGTTCGGCGTTGCTGCACAGGCCGTGACGGGTTCAGAGTGGGAAATCACCGTCGTCCAGGTCGTAAGTCTGAACGTGGCGAATAGCATCCACGATGCCGCGGCTTCCGATCAACTCGGTCGTTCCTCCCAGCGCCAGTACGCGATCCCTGTGCATCACGACACCGAGGCCGTGGTCGCGGTCCCAGCCGGTCTGAAACTCGAACGAACTGAACCCGCACTCGTCCAATCCGCGGTCGGCCAAGCCGATGCCGACGAGTTTGAACAGTTGATCGACCGCTGACGGCTCTTGTAACTGGACCTGTTGTTGGACCACCTTCCAGTACTTCTGCAACGCCGGGACGTGCGGCAAGTCCTCATCGCAGTGCTGCGCCAATCGCTTGCCGTGCCAGGCGAACAGCTTGCGTCGTAGGGCGGCTTCGATGTCGCTGGCATGGGCCAGAATGAAGAGCCACGCCCGCTCCTGGATGTCGCCGAACCCGTTGCCGCCGGCGTTGTACATCGTCACTTCGATCTCGGAACTCACATCGCGGGCCGACGGACAGCCTGGGTCTCCGCTCGGCCCGAGCTTTTTGCTCACCTTCAGCTTTGGGTACTCTGGGTAGGGGGGAGCAACCGCCACCACCATTTTCTGTAGTAACGGCTTGGACGTCCGCCAGAACTGCCTGAAGCCATTCAGTTCATGGTCGGGCTGAAAGTTGTCCAGAAACGCGCTCACGCCGTGAAGTCCTCCGCCGCCGAACAACGAGTTCACCCGCCGCCGCCCGCCCAGCGACTTGCTGCCATGCAACCACGATACCGGGCGGAGGTCGGGTGCAACGCTGGGTTCGGCGGCGGCATTCACCCCGCTCAGCCGACGAGCCCGCCGAGGAGACAGACTCCCGCCGAAGCCGCCGCCCGCCGGCCCGGTCCGCTGCCGCAGCGGGTTAGGCGTACTGTGCCAGCATTTCCAATTCCGCACGGCTCAACCGGCACGTGCCCGGGCCCGAGGGGTTTATCACCAGGCCGAGGCCGTCAAATCTCTGAAGGACTTGGGCGCATAGGCCGGGTCCCGTGAACTCAATGCCGCCGCCGCCGCGCGTAACTCGGTACGCCGGGTGCGAATAAGCGAAACAGCACGGCTCGCCCTGCCACGTGCCTGCCCGGAACTCGACCGGCGTCTCGGGCGATAAGGTTGCCGCCCCGGCCTGGAT
>DATLIF010000507.1:0-2423 GCA_035539575.1 Fimbriiglobus sp.
GGAAAGGCCGGTCAGCCGGGGACGGGCGGGGCAGGAAGCTTGCCGGAGTCACCGGTCCGGTCGCCGCGGAGGATCACGATGTCCGCCACGACCAGGGCGAGCTTGTCCGGATCGACCGGCTTGACCAGGTGGATGTCGAACCCGGCCTCGGCGGTCTGGAGGCGGGCCTCCTCATCGTTGTTGGCCGTGACCGCGACCAGCGGCAGCGGCCGGCCGCCGGCCCACTCGCGCAGCCGCTGGGCCAGCTCGCAGCCGTGCATTCCGGGCATGCGAAGGTCCAGGATGGCGGCGTCCGGCCGGATGACATCCACGGCGGCCAGGGCGGCCCGTGCATCGTAATAGACGAACGGCTCGAAACCGACCAGTTCGAGCAGCATCGCCAGGCTATCGGCGGTGTCCGGGTCGTCGTCCACGCAGAGGACGCGCAGACCCGGGATCGAGGCTACCATGACCGCCCAGAGTGCAGACCGCGTGCCACGGGCCCGGGACAAAGTCCCGGAACTGGTCGGGAGTTACGGGCGGGCGAAAGCTTTCGGGGCTCAGTGTCGCCAGCACGTCCGACCTTGCCGGCCAGCCCGCCCGTTGACTGATATTACCACACTCCAGGCCCCGTCGTGGGAAAGTCTCATCAGTTGGTTGATCCGCCACCCGTTCGGCCGAGAACACTGTGGTGGCGGCTGTAGGCGAAGTAGATGACCAGCCCGAGGGCCATCCAGACGAACAGTCGATACCAGTTGTGAGACGGCAGGGAGAGCATCAGCAGCAGGCAGAGGAGCACACCGAGGATCGGGACCACCGGGACCAATGGGACGCGGAACGGCCGCGGGGCGTTCGGGTTGGTGTAGCGCATCACCAGGACGGCCCCGCTGACGGTCGCGAACGCGAAGAGCGTCCCGATGTTGGTCATCTGCAACAGCGCGTCGAGCGGGAGCATGCCGGCCATCAGGGCGACGAACAGCCCGACGACGATCTGCCCCTTCCACGGCGTGCGCAGCGACGGGTGGATGGTGGCGAAGAACTCCGGCAGGAGGCCGTCCCGTGACATGGCCATGAGGATGCGGGCGGACCCCAGGAGCATGACCAGCAGCACGGACGTGATCCCCGCCACGCCGGCGGCGGCAATGAGGAACTCGGCCTTTGGCAGCCCGGCCTTCTTGAAGGCGTCGGACACCCCGGCCGTCTCGCTCAACTCCGTGTACGGCACCATGCCGGTGAGGACCGCCACCACCGCGATGTACAGAACGGTGCAGATCACCAGCGACCCGAGGATGCCGATCGGCACGTCGCGCTGGGGGTTCTTGGCCTCTTCGGCCTGGGTGGAGACGGCGTCGAAGCCGATGTAGGCGAAGAAGATGATGGCCGCCCCGGCCAGCACCCCGACCGGATCCCCCTTGGCGTTCTGCTGGCCGGCCACGTGCTCGCCGAAGAAGCTAACCCCGGTCCAGCCGAACGGGGCGAACGGCTCCCAGTTGGCCGGGACGACGTAGTACGCGCCGACCAGGATGACGAACAGAACCGCCCCGATCTTGACCGCCACCATGACCGCGTTGGCGGCGGCGCTCTCCTTGATGCCGCGGATCAGGATGGCGGTCAGCAGGAGCACGACCAGGACGGCGGGGAGGTTGACCACGCCGCCGGTGAAGCCGAACGCACCGGTCTCCTTGTTGTAGCCGAGCGGGGGCTTGGAGAGTTCGAGCGGGACGGTCGCCCCGAAGATGCCCAACACTTCCTGGAAGTAGCTCGACCACCCATTGGCGACGGTGGACGCCCCGACGGCGTACTCGAGGATCAGGTCCCAGCCGATGATCCAGGCGAAGATCTCGCCCAGCGTGGTGTACGCGTACGTATAGGCGCTGCCGGCCACGGGGGTCATGGCGGCGAACTCGGCGTAGCACAGGGCGGCCATCAGGCAGGTGAACCCGGCCACGACGTAGGAGAGCATCAGGGCCGGACCGGCGACGTTCTTGGCCGCCTCGCCGGTGGCGACGAAGATTCCGGCCCCGATGATCGCCCCGATGCCCATTGCGGTCAGCGACCACGGGCCGAGGATGCGCTTGAGGCGGTCCCCCTTGGCGTCGGCCTGAGCGGCAGTCAACGGCTTTTTAACCAGGAGGCTCACGGCTGGTCCTTCCGCGACGGAAACGGGGTAGGTTGCGAACCGTCCGGGGAGGCGGCGGTGGCACACATCTTAATCAACGAAACGTCGAACGGCAGGCGGAAATGTGTGCCGGCTGCGGACGCCGGGGACAGGGGAGCCCCGGCCCCGCGCTGAAGCAGCCGCTCCTCGCGGAAGCGGGCCTCCCGGCGGTCGGGGTGGCGGCCGGCGGGGCGGACACCGGCTCGGCTGGCCGCGTCGGATCCCCCGGACGCACGGAGAGGTTGCCGACCGCGGCTGGTCCTTCTTCACCGCCAGGCCAGCCGGG
>DATLIF010000508.1:0-12254 GCA_035539575.1 Fimbriiglobus sp.
AACCTCGGCGTCCGCCTGCTCGACGGCAACACCCTCGCCCCGCTCCCCGCCGGCTACCTCCCCCACCCGGATCCGGTCACAGACGTGGCCTTCAGCCCTGACGGGGCGTTCCTGCTGACCGCACACGAGACCGGGTCGGCCCAACTCTGGGACGTGGTCACCCGCAAACCGGTCGGCCCGCCGGCCGTGCTTGTCGGGCCGATCCGCGCCGTCGCCTTCACCCCCGACGGCCGGACTTGCCTGTGCGTGGCCGCCGACGGCACCGTCCGCCGCTGGCCGGTGCCCGCCCCGTTCGCCGAGCCGGACCTGGACCGACTGGCCGACCGCGTCGCCCTGATGACCGGTCAGCGGATGGACGACAATCAGGGGCTGGACACCGTCCCGGCCGACGAGTGGCGGGTACTGCGGGCGAGGCTGGTGGGCGACGGCAGCACGGCCCTGGCCCCGCCGCGGCCGGACGTCGACTGGCACGACGCGGCCGCTGCCGACGCCGAGCAGGACGGGGACGCCCTCGGGGCCGAGTGGCACCTGGCCCGGCTGGCTACCCTGCGGCCGAAGGACTGGACCATCCCGGCCCGACTCGGGCGGGTACTCGCGGTCGCCGGTCGGAAGGATGAGGCGGCAGCAGCCTATGAGCAGGCCGCGCGCCTGGCCCGGTCCCCCCGCGACCTGGCCGACTGGCTGCGGGCCGCCGCGACGGACGACGAGGCAGGCAAGCGATACGAGCAGGGGCTGTGGAACCTGGACCGGGCGGTGAAACTCACCCCGAAGGACTGGGTGTCGTACGCGGCACGGGCCGAACTGGCGGACCGGGCCGGGCAACACGACCGGGCCGCGGCCGACATCGACGCGGCCATACGCCTCGGGGCCGAGGCGACCGCGATTGTCCAGGCGGCCGAACGCGCCGCCCCCCGGGCGACCCGAACCACCGACTGGACCCGAGTGGCGACGCTCCTGACGACCGCCGCGAAGGATCCAACCCTCCCGATCGATGAACGTTCCGACCTGGCTGTCGCCTGCCTGAAAGCCGGGGATCACGCCGGCTACCTGGCCGCGTGTACCGGTCTCGCCGGGCGGATGCCGTCGCAGGGGACGTTGCCGGAATTGGGTGACGCGATCGCCGCGTCGAAGGCGTTCGCCCTCGGATCCGGCGCCACCGACGACTGGGCCGTCCCGCTCTCGTGGGCCGATCGAATCCTGGCCCGCATCGCTGAGCGGGAGGCTGCCGACCCGTCCGCGAAGGAACGGAACAAGCCGTTGCGGCACCTGTTCCTGCACCTCCGCGGCGCTTTGCTGGTTCGGGCGGGCCGTCTGGAGGAGGCGACGACAGCGCTGCGCGACCCCGTGTCCCTTCACCAACTGGACAGCGAGTTCACGAACTCGGTGTTCCTCGCCCTCGCCGAACACCGTCTCGGCAAAGCCGACGCCGCGAAGGAGTCCGCGGCCAGGGCCCGGGCGGCGAGGGCGGGGGCCAAGGCTACCCCGGGCTGGGAGAATGCCGCGGTCGAACTGCTGGCCGCGGAACTGGACGCCGCCCTGCCGCCGGCGGGCAAGTGATCGCGAGGTGCTAACCGGTGCGGAATCGGTTAACTAGGTTAGCAGCGCTCGCCCGGGTGTCGTCCCGAGTCATTCGACATTCCAGAAAACGACGAGTGGGTTTCATGTCCAAACTATCCGGCCTCGTCCTGATCGCGGCCCTCGCCTGCTCTGGCGTGTCGCGTGCTCAGCCGGTGCGCAAGTCCAACGACACGGGGGCCCCACCATTCAAGGTGCTGAAGGAGGGCGAGAACCCCCCGCTCGACGCCTCTGACAACTTCGTCATCGGGCCGAAGTACGTGCCCGCCCCGGAGCGCAAGAAAGTCGAGGGCGTTCCCGAGGGGAAGGTGGAGCAGTTCGTGATCGATTCGAAGGAGACCAAGCTCTTCAACCCCGGCATCGCCCGCAAGGCGTTCGGGAAGGTCGATCCGAACAACCCGAAGACGCTGATCGTAGAGACGCACTCCATCGACTACAAGCGCAAGATTACGGTCTACATCCCCGCACAGTACAAGCCGGGCGACGAAACCCCGTTCCAGGTCATTCACGATGGCCCCGGCGGGAAGCCCAACGCCGAGTTGCTGAACATTTTCGACAACCTGATCGCCCAGAAGCGGATTCCTCCGATCATCGTCATCTGGGTCGCCAACGGCGGCGGCGACGCCCAGGGGCACGAGCGCGGCAAGGAGTACGACAACATGAGCGGCGATTACGCCGAGTACATCGAGACGGAAGTGCTGCCGCGCGTGGAGAAGCACTACAAGGTGAAGCTGACCAGGGATCCCGACGGCCGCGCGGTGATGGGCAACAGTTCCGGCGGCTCGGCGGCGCTCATCATGGCCTGGTTTCGCAACGACCTGTACCACCGCGTGCTGACGACCTCGGGCACATTCGTGAACCAGGCGTGGCCGTTCGATCCCAAGTACCCCGACGGGGCTTGGGGTTTCCACGAAACGCTCATCCCCAACAGCGACAAGAAGCCGATCCGCCTGTTCCTGGCCGTCGGCGACAGAGATCTGCTCAACCCCAACGTGATGCGGGACGGCATGCACGACTGGGTGGAGGCCAACCACCGGATGGCCAAGGTGCTGAAGGAGAAGGGGTACGAGTATCAGTACCTGTTCTGTCGCGGCTCCGGCCACAGCGTCGGCAACGCCCAGCAGCAGTTCCTCCCGCACGCCATCGAGTGGGTCTGGAAGGGGTATCCCGCGGAGAGGGTAAAATAGAGGCTCGATCGCTTCCTTGGGCGGGTTCGCCGGGGTCAATCCTTCGCACCCGCCGATCCGGTTGGCCCCTGTCCGCCGGGATCAGTGACTCACGGAGGTGAAAAAGGCACCAGAAGCTCCCTCGCCCAGGGTGGCCACCTCGCGCACGGCTTTAGCCGTTCTCCGTCAGAGAGATGCCAGGAACATCCGTACGGCGGTCGTGAATTCGGCCGGGCATTCCAGGTTGCTCAGGTGCCCTGCGGTCGGGATCACCACGACCTTCACGTCCGGGATGGCGGAGGCCATCTTGCGCGCGCCGTCCGGCGGTGTAAGCGTGTCCTCGGCCCCGACGACGACCAGTGTCGGCACCCGGATCGACGCCAGGGTCGGCGTCGCGTCCGGGCGGTCGCGCAGTGCCGCCAGCGCGGCTGCCACCCCGTCCACCGACTGCGCCGAGCCGATCCGCCGGGCCTCGGCCACCACGGCTGGACGGTTTGCCCGGGTGAAGTCGCCGAGCAACTTCGGCAGCATCTCCTCGACCACCGTGGCGGCGGAGTTCTCCCGCACCAGTGTGATCATCTTGTCCCGGCTCGCCTTCGCCCAGGCGTTGTCGGCCTCGGCCTTGGTGTCGGCCAGGACCAGCCCGCGCAGCCGGTCCGGGTACTTGCGAGCAAACGCCAGCGCCGCGTACCCTCCCATCGACAGGCCGCCGAGGACAATCGGCTGGTCAATCCCGATGCCCGACAGAAACGCGGCCAGGGCGTCGGCCATCGAGTCCATCGTCCAGCCGGCGGCCGGGACGGGGGAGCCGCCGAACCCGAACAGGTCCGGGGTGACGACGCGGAACCGGTCGGCCAGACCGCGCTGGGACGCCCACATCTCCCGACACAGTGGGAAAGCGTGCAGGAGGACGACCGGCCGGCCGTCCCCGACTGATTCGTAGGCCAGGGTCACGAGGTTGTCCGGACTGTGCCAGGTGTCCATCGTCGCCTCCGCGCGGTCGGGTCACGTGCCGTTATGGATAGCCCGACGGACCCGGCGACACCAAACCGTGTCGGCTACTTGCTCGCCTTCAGGAAGGCGAGCAAGTCGGCCAGTTCTTGTTTCGTCAGTTGCTGGTCCAGGCCGCTGGGCATCACCGAGACGGTCCCGGGCGTCAACTCGTCGATGTCCTTGCGGGGGATGCGCACCTCCTCGGTGGCGCTGGTCGTCAGCACGACTTCGTCCGGAGTGTCCGCTTTCAGAACGCCCTGGAACGCCCGGCCGTCGAGGGTCGTCACCTTCACCGGCTCGTAGCTGCGGACGAAACTGGCGTTCGGGAAGGCGACTGCCTCCAGTAGGTCGCGCTCGGTGCGGACGCCGCCGATGCGTGTCAGGTCGGGGCCGACCTTGCCGCCGAGGTAGCCCATCTGGTGGCAGGTGATGCACGCGGCCTTGGCGCTGTTGAACACCGCGTGCCCGCGGCGGACGTCGCCGTCCTTCGACTCCGCGAGAAGGGCTTCGAGTTTCGTCCGCTGCGCGGCGGCGTCAGCGTTCAGGGTGTGGTAGAGCGATTCCGCTTTCGTCTGGACGGCCGGGCTGTACTTCGCCAGTCGTGGGCGAAGCATGTCGATTCGGAGACCGGACCGCACCGACGAACCCTGCAATGCGTCGAGTAGCGCCGCCCCGACCCGGTCCTCGGTGGACCGGGCGAACGGTTCCAGCAGACGGTCGAGTTCCAGCGGCCCGGCAGTCCGGAGCACTCCAGCGAGGGAGACGAGTTGGTCCGGTGTCAGAGTCGCACGGGACAGCACGTCGGCCGCGCTGGCGCGGGGGCCGACCGGTTGCTCGCGGCGGATGGCGAAGGTCAACTCGGCGAACAGAGAGTCGGTCAGCTTGCCCGGTCCGCCCGGGACGGCGGCGAGCGACTGATATCGGAACTCGGCCGGCAGCTTCGGGTCGGCCGCCACGGCCCGCAGTGAGGCCGCGAACTCGGGCCGTGGCGGCTTCGGGGCGGGGAGCGTCCGGGCCAACGCCACCGCGTCGCCGACTAGGACGGTCTTTCCTTCGGCGAGGACTTTGGCCGCGGCCTCGTACCACGATGGGGGCGGTTGCCGCAGCCCCGCGGCGGACGCCGCCTTCAGCGCGACCCGCCGGGACTCCGGGGAGGCGGACGCGTCGGCCATGCGGTCGGCCAGGAGCTTCGCGATCGCCTCCGACCGGGCGAACGTCGCCAGCCGTCCGGCCAGCTCGTCGCGCTCGGCCGGGGTGGCAGCGGCGGTGAAGCGGTCGCGGAAGAACCCGGCGAGGGTGTCGCCCCACTCGGGGTGCCGTCCGACCACCCACCACGCCGCCTCGCGCACCGGCGGGTCAGTCGCCGACAACTCCGCGGCGGCTTGCTGTGCGGTCAACCCGTCCTTCAGTTGTCCGAGCGTCACCAGCGCTGCCCGACGGATGAGCGGATCGGAGTCCTTCATCCCCTTCGCCGTCTGCTTCCGGTCGCCGATCTCGATCAGGGCATAGGTGAGTGAGTGCTGCAACACCCGATCGGAGACCCCTCGGTGTGCGGCGAGTAGCGCCGGGACGGCCACCTTGCCACCGATCCGGCCGAGGGCTTCCGCCGCGCCGCGGCGGTCGCGCGGCGTCCCGTTTTCGAGGAGCTTGGCCAGCGCCGGGACCGCGCCCTTATCGCGATACAGGCTCAGCAGGTGAAGGGCGACGCCCCGGACCGACTCATCCGGGTCGCTGAGCGCGGCGCGAGCAACGTTGACGCACGATAGCAGCGCGTGCGGCTGCCCCGGAGTCGGATGGACCGTCCGGGCCGGGGACAGGTCGAACCGGGCCGCCGCCCAGAGAGCGTTGCGTCGGGCCTCCGACGACTTCGACTCCCGCAGCACGCGCTCCACTACCAATAGCGCCTCCTCCGGTGTCTTGCCGAGTGCCTCGACCGCCCTGTTGCGAACCACGGGCCGCGGATCGTCGAGGAGTCTGGCCAGGTCGGTGGCGGGCAACTTGTCCCAGTCGATCTTGCGGCCGCGCGGGTCGTCGGCTGGCTTCGCTCCTTTCCGCTTGACGCGGTAGATCGCGCCGAAGATGTCCGGCTTGACGAGCTGCGAGGTCGGGCAACAGAGCTTGTACCACCCGCCGGTGTCCACGACGAGGAGGGAGCCGTCGGCGTCCTCGATCACGTCGGTCGGGTGGAAGTCGAGGTTGACGGAGGTGATGAAGTCCGAGTCGGTCGTCTTGAAGGTCGCTCCATCGGGGACGAGGACGTGCCGGGTGACCTTGTGCATGTTGAACGAGCAGGCGAACAGGTTGTCTCGGTACTCCGGGCCGAACGCCGACGACTCGTAGCGGTGCAGCCCGCACGGGGCGGCGGCCCCCATGTGCGTCAGGACTGGCATCAACTCCGGGCCGGTCCAGGGGTGTTCGTGGACGGGGTCGTGATCCTTGCCGTAGACGCCGCCGTAGACCGCGTGGATCAGCCCGTCTCGCCAACCGCCGCCAGGGATTTGAAAGAAGGTAGTCGTGAAGATGCGCTCGCCGGCCGGTGTGAAGGTCACGTCAACGGGGTTGTCCATGCCGCCAGTCATGACCGGCTCGACGCCGGTGCCGTCCGGCCGGGCGCGGAAGATGTGTGCGGCGCGGGTGCTGAACGCTTTGCCGGTCGGCAGGATGTAGTCTTGTTTGGCGAAAGCCCCCTTCGTCCAGTACACCCAGCCGTCCGGGCCGGGGTAGGGGCCGTGCAGGTCGTTGGCACAGCCGGTCAGCGTCTTGCCGTCGAACCACGTCTCGCGCTTCTCAGCCTTGTCCGTCCCGGTGAACTTCGTGATGACCGGCGGGTGTCCGACGTACACCGACCCGTCGAGGCACATCACCCCCTGCGGCAGCATCAGCCTGTCCGCGAAGACGCCGCCGGAGTCGAACTTGCCGTCGCCGTCCTGGTCCGTGAGCCGCAAGAGCGTGTGCGGCATGTCGGCGAGTTGCTTCTTGACCGGGTCGTTGGTGCCGGATGCTTCGGTAACATAAAGCACGCCCTTTTCGTCGAACGCGGCGGCTACGGGGCGCTTCGTCAACGGCGGCCCGGCGACCTGCTCAATCTCGAACCCGGTCGGCAGGGTGAACGTCTGGCCGTTCAGCTTGACCTGGACGGTGGCGGGGTCCGCGGCGGTGAGCTGCGAAGCGCAGCCGAGCGCAGCGACACAGATTAAGACGCGAAGCATGGCGGACCTCGGCGGTGACGGTTGCCGGTCACAATGTATCAGCCGAGTCGCGAGTTTGCGCTTGATTCCCGCCCGCGGCCTTGCATCAATACGACCATTCCGCCCGACTCCTTCTCAGGACATTTCGCCGTGTGGATACTCCGCGCCTGCCTGATTGTCGCCGCGCTCGGCGGTGCCTCGCGGCTTCCCGCCGCGGACCCGTTCGAGTTCAAGGACGGCGACCGCGTCGTCCTGCTCGGCAGCACCCTGATCGAGCGCGAGCAGAAGTACGGCTACTGGGAGCTGATGCTGACCCTGCGGAACAAGGACAAGAACGTCACGTTCCGCAACCTCGGCTGGAGCGGCGACACGGTGTTCGGCGAGGCCCGCAACGGGTTCGACGAGTCGCCGAAGGGCTTCGAGCGGTTGGTGTCGCTGACCAAGGAGTTGAAGCCGACTGTGATCGTCGTCTGCTACGGGCACAACGAGTCGTTCGAGGGTAAGGCCGGTGTGCCGAAGTTCACCACCGGGCTGGAGAAGTTGCTCGACGCGCTGGCCCCGATCAAGGCCCGCGTCATGCTGATGTCGCCGACACCGTTCGAGAACACGGGGCCGGTGAAGGATGCGGAGGCGAAGAACAGTAATCTCGCGCTGTACCGGGACGCTATGAAGGGAGTGGCCGAAAGGTGGCATCTCGAGTTCGTAGACCTGTTCGCATGTCTTCTTCGCGCCCGAGGAGTCGCGCGATCCTTAACCGATAACGGGATGCATCTGACTAAGTCGGGCTACCTGGACTCTTCAGTGTCCTTCTTGGCTGAGGGGTCGATCGGTCAACGCCGACACCTTTTGCCGCAGTATACGGAGTGGGCTTACTCCACGGAGTTCGCGGAATTCCGAACCAAGATCGTCGAGAAGAACCAACTCTTCTTCCACCGCTGGCGGCCGCAGAACGAGACGTACCTGTTCGGGTTCCGCAAGCACGAGCAGGGGAAGAACGCCACCGAGGTCGCCGCGTTCGACCCACTCGTCGCCAGGGCCGAGAAGGAAATCGCGGAACTGAAGAAGGCGATCAAGTAGTTGGCGAACCCGGAGCGTCAGCGACGGGGTGGCGCCACCCCGTCGCTGACGCTCCGGGTTCGTCCCAAACCTACCCGGACCCCCGATGCGATACCTCTCCCTGCTCGCGCTGCTCCTGGCCGCCACTCCCGTGTTCGCCCAGCGAGACGCGAAGGTGCCCGATCCCGACCCGGAACTCGAGCGCAAGACGTTCGTCGTCCCGGACGGGTTCGAGGTCAACCTGTTCGCCGCTGACCCGATGCTCGCCAAGCCGATCCAGATGAACTTCGACCCGCAAGGTCGGCTCTGGGTCGCCTCCAGCGAGGTCTACCCGCAGATCAAGCCAGGCGAGACGGCCAACGACCGGGTGCTGATCCTCGAAGACGCCAACGGCGACGGGCGAGCCGACAAGACCACTGTCTTCTCCGATGGCCTCTTGATTCCGACCGGCGTCGCGCCGGGTGACGGCGGGGCCTACGTCGCGGACAGCACGGACCTGGTCCACTTCTCCGACCCGGACCCGAAGACCGGCAAGGCACGCAAGAAGCGGATCGTGCTGTCCGGGTTCGGCACCGAGGACACGCACCACATCATTCACACGTTCCGGTGGGGGCCGGACGGGGCGCTGTACTTCAACCAGTCGGTGTACATCCACAGCCACATCGAGACGCCGCACGGCGTCCGCCGGCTCAACGCGGGCGGGGTCTGGCAGTTCCGCCCGGAGTCCGTGAAGTTGGAGGTGTTCGCGCGCGGGTTCTGGAACTCGTGGGGGACGCAGTTTGACCGGTGGGGCCAGTCGTTCGCCACCGATGGCGCCAATGGCGAGGGGCCGACGATCCTTATGCCCGGCGCCGCGTACCCCGCTGCGAAGTGGGACGGCCGCATCCTCAACGGCCTGAACCCCGGAAGCCCGAAGCACTGCGGGCTGGAAATCCTCAGCGGCCGGCACCTGCCGCCGGAGTACCAGGGGAACGTCATCACCAACGACTTCCGCGGCCATCGGGTCTGCCGGTTCGTGCTGCGTGAGGACGGCTCCGGTTACCAGTCGCAGGAGAAGCAGGAACTCATCAAGAGCACGCACCCGGCGTTCCGGCCGATCGACGTGGCGATGGGACCGGACGGGGCGGTCTACGTCGCCGACTGGTACAACCCGGTCATCCAGCACGGCGAGGTGGACTTCCGCGACCCCCGCCGCGACAAGACGCACGGCCGCATCTGGCGGATCACCGCCAAGGGCCGGCCGCTCGTCCCGCGGCCCAAGCTGGTCGGGGCGAGTGTGCCCGAGTTGCTGGAGCACTTGAAGGCCCCCGAGGACTGGACCCGACTGCAAGCGAAGCGGGTGTTGAAGGAGCGCGACCATAAGGAGGTGCTCGGAGGGTTGGCCGACTGGCTCCCGGCGCTGGACCGGAGGCACCCCGACTTTGAGCACCACCGGCTCGAAGCGCTGTGGGTGTTTCAAGCGATCGGCGCGAACGCCCCCGGCCTGCTCGACGCAGTCCTGAACTCGCCGGACCACCGCGCCCGCGCGGCGGCGTGCCGCGTTGTGGCCGCGAAGGCGTCCCAACTCCCGAACGCGCTCGGGTTGCTCACCGCGCGTGTCGCCGACGACCACCCGCAGGTGCGGCTCGAAGCGGTCCGGGCACTTGCGAACGTCCACACACCACAGGCTGCCGTCGTCGCAGCCAGGTCGCTCGACAAGCCGGTGGATAAATGGCTCGACTACGCCATCTGGCTGACCCTCCGCGAACTGGCCCCGCACTGGCTCGACGGCGTGAAGGCTGGCAAACTCGACTTCGGCGGCAACCCGCGACACCTGGTCTTTGCCCTCCAGGCGGCGGGCTCGACCGACGTGGCGAAGCCGCTGCTGGCGCTGCTGAAGGAGGGAAAGATGGCGAAGGACCGGGAGGCGGAAGCCTGGCAGACGCTCGCCCAACTGGGCGAGTCGGCGGAACTCGGCGAGGTGCTAGCCTACGCACTCAACGGATCCGCACCGCCCGCGATGAAGGGTCGGCTGCTGGTGGCCGTCGAGGAGTCGGTCCGTCAGCGAAAAGTCACCCGTCCTCCCGATTCTCACGCCGAGCTCCTCTTGCATCTGGTGGCCGAGAACACCGGCACCGCTCACCGGGCCGCGTGCCGATTGATCGGGTTGTGGAAGGTCGAGAAGTATCGGCCACTGTTGATGGAACTCGCTCGTGACCGAGTCGCGGTAGACAATCGCAAGGCGGCGTTCGACGGGCTTGCCCTGCTCGGCGGGAATGAGAGTCGGACGTTCTTCGAGTCGCTCACAGCACCGGACCGCAGTACGGATACCCGTCGCCTGGCCGTGGTCGCGCTGGCCGGCCTGGACGTGAAAGCCGCGGCCCCGCGGGCGGCCGAGTTCCTGTCGTCGGCCACCGCATCCGACGACCTGACCGACGTGTTCGCCGCGTTCGTGCAACGCAAGGGCGGTCCGGCCGAACTGGCAAAGGCCCTCGCCGGGAAGAAACTGCCCGCCGATGTGGCCCGGCTCGGCCTGCGCGCGGCCCAGGCGACCGGACAGGCCGACCCGCAACTCGTCGCGGCGCTGACGAAGGCCGGCGGGCTGACCGCGGCGAAGCGTGTCCTCTCCGGTAAGGATTTGGACCAGTTCCTCAACGATGTGGCAAAGCGCGGCGACCCGGCCCGCGGCGAACTCGTCTACCGTCGCGCCGACATGACCTGCCTGAAGTGCCACGCCGTTGCCGGCAGCGGCGGGCAGGTCGGTCCGGACCTCTCCAGCATCGGCGCCAGCGCACCGGTCGATTACCTCGTCGAGTCGCTGCTCAACCCGAACGCAAAGATCAAGGAAGGCTTCCACTCGCTCAACGTCACCGACCTGAACGGCAAGACCGTCACCGGTGTGAAAGTCCGCGAGACGAAGACGGAACTGGTACTGCGCGACCACGAGGACCGCGAGGTCGTCATTCCCGTGGCCGACATCGACGAACGCAAGAACGGCCAGTCGCTGATGCCCGACGGGATGACCGACCCGCTCACCCGGCAGGAACTGATCGACCTGACGCGGTTCCTCTCGGAACTGGGGAAGGGGGCCTATGCTGCCACGCCGGGCAAGGTCGTTCGCCGCTGGCAGGCCGTGCAACCGTCGAAGGAACTGACGACGATCCTGCACCGCGAACGGCTGGCGGCGATCGCCACCGCCGGCAACCTCATCTGGGCGCCGGCGTACAGCCTCGTTTCCGGCGACCTGCCCGCGGAAGCGGCCCCAGCGTTCAAGAACCGGGAGGGCATGCCGACCAGCGTGGTCCGCTTCCAGGTCGAAGTCACTACCGCCGGGAAGGTAAAGCTGTCGTTCAACGACACGACCGGGCTATCGGTGTGGGTGGGCGACGCCCCGCTCGACCTGACCGGCGACCGCGTCAAGGAACTGCCGCAAGGCGTCCACGCGGTCACGGTCGCGGTGGACCGACAAACCCGGACGACACCACTTCGGGCAGAGCTGGAGGAGGTGTCGGGATCGCCGGCAAGGGCACGGGTGGTCGGGGGAAAGTAGCGGCCGGGTCGAGGACCTGATCCAGCGGACAGTCATCCGCAGCAGGCGGCGGCAGGTACAACTCGTCGAGTTGTGCGACGCTCGCCAGTTCCACAACCGCCGTCCAGAGCGAATTCAGCGCCGTTAAGTAACTGGCCACCGAGTTGCCCAGGTTCTGCTGTGCGTTGAGGACGTCGTTGTAGTTCAGTTCCCCCGGTTGCGCTACCTGATATCGCTGGTACACCGCCCGGTAGACCTGCACCTGGTTGGGGATAAGCCGGTCGCGGTAATACTCGACCAGCACCCGGGCCGTGTCGTACGCCTCGAATGCTTGCGCGAGCCGGGCGGACAGCTCGTTGCGGACTCGCGGAGCCTGGTCGATGGCTCGGGCCACTTGCGCCTTGGCGGCGAGGATCGCACCCTGGTTGCGGTCGAAGATCGGGATCGGACTGCCGGCCATGACGCTCACTTGCGTGTTGTAAGGCGGCGTGGACCAGTCGCGCTGGATCGTGAAACTGGTGGTGATGTCCGGGATCGGCGTCACCTCGGCCAGCCGCAGGTTGTAGCGTGCCTGGAGGATCGCGTTCTGCGCGGTCTGGAGGTCGGTATGGCCCCCTAGCACCCGGTCCCGCAGATGCTCGTACACCAACGCCGGTGCCGGGGCGTCGGCCCGGCCGGCGAGTTCGGTTGGGGGCATCTCAGGCCGTCCCAGACTGGCCGCGAGCTGTCGCCAGGCGGCGGTGTAACGGTTTCGTGACTGTATCAGTG
>DATLIF010000509.1:0-16118 GCA_035539575.1 Fimbriiglobus sp.
GCGTAATACCTGGTAGGGTGGGTCGGCGCCCGCAAAACCGGGCTTGACCCACCCTACCAGGTATTACGCTCCGACGTCCGACTCGGAGTAACGGTCCGACCCGCCGCACAGCCAGGCGATTGCCCGACCTCGTTCCGCCGCGATGCGTCGGCACGTATCGAGAACTTCCGGTGCGGCCTCGTCGATCCGCCGGCCCACGAGCGCCAGGTCGCCGTCAATCAACTCGAACGGTGCCACGTCGGACGGCCCGCCGGCGACGGCGTCCCGGAAGTCGGCCGCCCGGCGCGACTGACCGAACTCGTCCAGCCGACGGTGGTAAGCCTGCATCTGGCGGCGGACCGGTTCGAGATGGTCCCGCGGTCGCAGGGGCGGCCGTGCCAGCCACTGCCGGACCTCGCCGGCCTCCAGGAAGCCCAGACCCTCCCAGACGGCGTCGATGCTCACCAGTTCGTCGTACCGCGGCAGGTCGAGGCGGCCCAGCGCCCAGCCGAGGACCGCCAGCCCCTCCACCTGCCACATGGCGTCGGTGAAGTGCCGCTCCGAGAGCCGGCCGGGCGTCGCCTGAAGCAGCGCGTCCTCGGTCGGCTCGAACTCGACTTCAACCCGGAGGTCGGACAGCCACCTCAGCAGCCGGTCGTGCATCTCGGCCGCGTGTTCGGGAGACACCCGCTTCAGCCGGAGTTCGCGCTCGACCACCGCACGGCCGACCACCGCCATGAGGACCGCCGCCCGCCGGGCCACCCGCTTCGGCCCCGGCGGGCGGGCGGGGCCATCCAGGCGGACCGGCGTCCGGGTCGGCGTCAGGACCACGTCCGCGGGCGTCGGCCACACGGCGTCCGCGTCAGACCCGCCGTCGGCTCCGACCAGGATGCGGCCGCCGGCATCTCGCACGGCGGACGGACTGACCAGCACGCCGTCGAGGAACTGGGCCACCTCGAACACCACCCCGAGCCGTTCGTCCCCGTCCGGGTCGAAGTCCGGCTCGAACGAGGTGTCCAGGGCGAACCGCAGGCTGTCGATGGTGGACCGGAATTGGGCCTTGCGCTCCCCGGCCGGCAGCCGCGGGAAGGACTCCAGCAGCCCGGCCCGGCGGCGCGGCCAGTCAGGTCCGGCGTAAGTTCCCGGGTCGTGCAGGAACGTTAGCGCCCTGGCGTTCCCGTCCTCCCCGAACCGGACGGTGACGGTCCGCCAGGTGGTGCTGGCCGACTCGACCTCGGCGTCCGGAAACAGGTTGCGAAGATGGGCGAGGACGCCCCGGGCGTCCTCCCGAGCGGAGAAAATGGCGATCGGTTCGTTCGGCATGGCGGCCACTGGGGTCGTCGGTCGGGCGAACCGGCGCACAAACGTAGGTCACGCCGGGCCGATACGCCACCTCGGAATGGCCGCGGCCCTTATTCCAGGGTCCAGCGGGAGAAGTCCCACACGGTCGTGACCCCGATGCCGCGGGCCACGACCTCGCGTGGTTCGCCGGCCGCCAGCCCGGCGACGCAGCGCCAGGCGTCGTCGCTGAGCGTCACCCGGCCGGGGACACCGTGGCCCTCCACCCGGTTGGCCATGTTGACCGTGTGGCCCCACACGTCGAACGAGAATTGCGTCTTGCCGAGAACCCCCGTCTCCACCGGGCCGACGTGGACCCCGACCCGCACCTGCCAGCCGGCCGGGTGGCCGGTCGCGTCGGCGATCAGGTCCAGCCCGCACTTGAGCAGCGTCAGCGCCGGGTTCGGGTCCGCCTCCGGCAATCCGGCGACGCCCAGGAACCCGTCGCCGATCGTCTTGATCTTCTGGACCCCGTGCCGGGCCACGGTCGCCTCGAACGTCTCGATCTGCTGCTGGAGCAGTCGCACCATGTGTTCGGGCTTGTCCTGGTAGCGCTCGGACAACTCGGTGAACCCGACGATGTCCAGGAACAGCACACCGACGCGCTCGTGGCGGCGCGGGCGGATGGTGCCGGTCCGCTCCCACTCGGCAACGACCGCCGGCGGAAAGATCGCCCGGACCAGTCCGGCGATCCGCGCCTGGTACTCCGACTCGCGATCCCGCAGGCGTTTTTTTTCGAGACAGCCCGCGATCCGCGCCCGCAGCAACTCGGGCCGGACCGGGCGGGTCAGGTAGTCCTCGGCCCCGGCGGCGATGCACGCCAGGACGCTGTCGTCCTCGCCAAGCGCCGAGATCATGATGACCGGCAGGTGCCAGACCCGGGCGTCGGTTTTCAGCCAGCGCAACAACTCCGGCCCGGTCATCCCGGGCATCATCACGTCGAGCAGGATCAGGTCCACAGGCGGCCGGTTCGGGTCGGTGAGCCGGTGCTGCGCCTCCGGGCCGCCCGGAACGACCTCGACCTCGTGGCCCTGCTGGGCGAGTGCGCGGGCGATCAGGTCACGGCCGAATTCGTTGTCGTCCACGACGAGCACCCGCCCCGGTGCGGCGGCATCGGTGCGGGCGCCGGTGCGGGCGACCTCGCCGGGGAGTCGGGCGAGCATGTCGCGGACGGCCTCGGCCTGAGGCGGTGGGGCGTGCGCGGTGAGGTTGAACCGGACGACCGCCTCGATGAGTTCGATCACCCGGCGGGCGGCGGCCATGGTGCGAGCGACGTCCTCGGCCAGGGCGGCGGCGACCGGCGCGGGCGCGCCCTCGGCGATGTCGTCGCAGGCCATGACCACATACGCGGCGGCGGCGCGGAGGTCGTGGCGCGCGGCGCGCCACTGGTTCGGGTCGGCGGGGTCGGTCCGGGCGTCGGGGGCGGTCAGCTTCTGGACGGCCGTGCGCAGGTGTGCGGCCCGGTCGTGGATGCGGTCGGCCTCACGGGCGGTCTCGGGGTCGCCCGCCGTGGCGGCCTTGGCGGCGAGTTCCCGGGCGTACTCCGCTAGCGCGGAGGCGGGCGCGGTGAGTTCCTGGCGGAAGTACGCCACCCACGCCCGGCGGGACAGCCCGTCGGCCGGCGGCTCACTCGGCGGCGGGGTGGGGGGCAAGGGAAAGGACTCCGGAGGTCAAAACTTGGTGATCCACGCCTGCGAGGTGGTGGACCGGTGTTTGACCCGGACCTCGGTCTTTCCGTCGCCCGAGAGCCGGACAGTCTCCTCGGGCGTGACCACCCAAACGCCTCCGGGGATAGCCTCCGCTGCCAGGGCGGGCAGCTTGTACTCCGCCTCCAGCACCCCGTCGGCCGAGTACCGGCGGACGGACTTGCGAAGGATGGTCACCCAGGCCGTCCCGGTCGCCGAATCGACCGAGACGCGGAACGGGTCGGCGTCACCCAGTTCGATTGTCCGGAGCAGGGTTCCCTCGTTGTCGCACTGGACAATCTGGTTTCGGCTGTTAACCACGTCCGGGTGGTCGCGGACGGCAACCCAGACCTGGCCGGTCACGGGGTGGACGTCCACCGACGACGCGCACCACGCTGCCACCGGCTGGGTGGTCAAGATAGTCCCGTCCACGGCGCTCACCTTGGTAAGCGTCTTACTCGCAACCCAGAATGCTTTACACTTCTTGTCGTAGGCGATGTCGTACCCCTTGGCGTCGTAGGCAGCCACCTGCTTACCACGGCCGTCTAGTACGACCGTCCGCTCGCCATAGATCGTCCCCTTAGTGGTCAGCACCCACAAGTTCCCGGTGTCGGGATCGACGGCGGCGGCCGACGCCTGCATGTCCTTCACCGTCAGTAGATCTTTCCCCGTACGGTCGTACTGATGGACCCGGTGCCCGACGATCTCAAGGGCCCACACCCGACCGCGAATCGGATCGTTGGCAACCAGGCGGTTGCTGCCGATCGATTCGCACTGGTTGAGTCCGGGCGTGCGGAACACCAGCTTCCCGGACGGGTCGATGGCCGACAGGTTGTCCTCGTAGGCGGCCTTGCCCTTGTAATCCGGGTCGCAGTTGTCCAGCACGAACACCCCGGCCGAGGGCGGTCTCCCCTTCGGGACCGGCGCGGCCGGGACCATACCGCCGGCGGTCCCCGCCAGCGCCACCAGGCCGAGCAGTCGGGTGATCGTCATGGCTGGACTCCTCGGCAGCGTCAGGGTGTCTGTCACCCGACTAGCCCTTGAATCTTTGCCAGCAGCCGGTCCAGGTCCACGGGCTTGGTCTCGTACTCGTCGGCCCCGGCGGCGATGACCTGGTCGCGGTCCTCCTGCATCGCGTGGGCCGTCAGCGCGATCACCGGGATGGCCCGCGTCGTCGCGTTCGCCTTGAGCCGCCGGGTCGCCTCGAACCCGTCCACCACCGGCATCTTGATGTCCATCAGCACCACGTCCGGCTTCTCGGACACCGCCTTGGCAATGCCCTCGTCGGCGGATGTGGCCGACACCACCTCGAACCCCCGCCGGGCCAGCCGGCGGGCGAGCAACTCAATGTTCGCCGGCTCGTCATCCACGATCAACAGCTTGGGCATTCGCTCCGTCCTTGGGCGTCGTAGCCCGCACCTTCGCCTGTCGGGCGTGGCGGCGGACCAGGGCCACCAGTTCGTCCAGCCCCGCCAGGTTCCCCTTCGCCAGGATGCGGGCTACCCGGCCGTTGAGCCGGGTGTGGTCGTCGCTGGTCAGGTCCTTCGCGGTCAGCACGATCACCGGCGTGCGGCTGCCGGGGAACCGCCTCGGGAACTCGTCCAGGAAGCCGAACCCGTCCACCCCCGGCATCATCAGGTCCAGCAGCACCAGCGCCGGCGGGTCGGCGGCGACCATCCGCAGCCCGGCCTCGCCGTCGGCTGCCTCGGTCACCCGCCAGCCCTCCGACTCCAAATTGCGGCGGACCAGCTCCCGGCACTCCGGGTCGTCGTCCACGATCAGCACCGGAGCCGGCCGGCCGGGCGGGTGATACCTGCGCAGGATAGCCCCGAGGCGCGCCCAGTCAATCGGCTTGGTCAGGTAGTCGGCCGCCCCCAGCGCGTACCCGCGGCCGCGGTCGTCCACGATGGTCAGGAGCACCACCGGCACGTCGCAGGTGGCCGGGTCGGCCTTCAGGTCCGCCAGCACCGCCCAGCCGTCGGTCCCCGGCATCATCACGTCGAGCGTGATCGCGACCGGGTGGAGCTGCTGCGCCAGCCGCAGCCCGTCGGGGCCGTTGGTCGCGGGGACAACGCGGAACCCCTCCTTGCCGAGGAATCGGCTCATCAGCTCCTGAACCGCCGGGTCGTCGTCGATGACCAGTACCGTGCCGCCGACCGGGGTCGGTGTGACGGCACTGTCCCCGCTGGCACCGTCGGCCAGGACCGGAACCTCCAGAGGCGTATGCCGCGGCGACGGCTTGCCGGCGTCCGGGCGGACCTCGGTCGGCAGGCGGACCACGAACTCCGAGCCGCGGTCCGGCACGCTCGTCACCCGGATCGGCTGGCCGCCCATCAGGTCGTTGAAGCTCTGGGTGATCGCCAGCCCCAGCCCGGTGCCGCCGTGCTCGCGGGTCGTCGTCGGGTCGGCCTGGTAGAACCGCTGGAACAGCCGGCCGACCTGGTCCGGCGTCATCCCCTTGCCGGTGTCGGAGACGGCGAACTCGACCCACGTTTTGCCCGCCTCATCGACCCGTCGGACCCGCAGCGTCACCCGGCCCTGCTGCGTGAACTTGAAGGCGTTCGACAGCAGGTTGATGAGGATCTGCCGGACCCGCCGCTCGTCGGCGGTCATCGTGCCCAGGTCCTCCGGGGCGTCGGCCAGGAACACGTTCTGGTTCTTCTCGGCCAGCGGCGTCACCAGGGTGCGGACGTCCGTTACCAGCCCGGCCAGGTCGAAGCGGGCGACGTTCAGTTCCATCCGCCCGGCGGAGATCTTCGCCAGGTCGAGCAGGTCGTTGATGAGGTCCAGCAGGTGCCGGGCGGCGGCGAGGATCTTGTTGAGGTCGGGGACGAGTTCCGGCCGGCCGGCGTCCTGGGACTCCTCCTTGAGCGCCTCGGTGAACCCGATGACGATGTGCAGCGGCTGGCGCAGCTCGTGGCTCATGTTGGCGACGAACGTGTCCTTGGCCCGGCCGGCGGCCTCGGCCTGCCGCAGCGCCACCTCCAGCTTGGTGTTCGTCTCGGCCAGTTCCGCGGTGCGCAGCCGGACCCGGTTCTCCAACTCCTCGTTCATCCGGGTGATCTGCTCCTCGGCCGCCTTCTTCTGGCTGACGTCGCGGAAGACGCACGTCACCACCTGCCGGTCGCGCAGCGCCACCGGCCGCAGCGTCACCTCCAGCCAGAAGACCGAGCCGTCCTTGCGGACGCCGCGGACCGCGTCGAAGAACGGGCTGCCGCGGCTGACCGAGGCGGCGGTCCCGGTGAGCGGGTCGGAGGTCGGGCGGTCGGGGTCGGGGACCGGGTCGGCGAGCATCTCCGTCACGTGCCGGCCGATCAGGTCTTCCGGCCGGTCGTAGCCGAACATCTTGGCAGCGGCGCGGTTGGACTCCTCGATGATCCCGTCACCGGAGGCGACCACGATCCCCTCGCCGGCCGCCCGCAGGATGGTCTGGAACCGGGCGGCGTCGTCGCGCAGTCGGGTCGCCATGTCCCGCAGCGAGCCGGCCAACAGCGTCACCTCCCGGCAGCCGCCGCCGGACACCTCGACGGGCGCCGTCGTGTCGGAGAGCTTTTCGGCGGAGGCGGCCAGCCGGCGCAAACTGCGGGTCAGCACGACGACCAGCGTCAGGGTCAGGAAGCCGGCGATGGCGACGGTCGGCAGCACCCACCGCCACAGGATGCGGGTGAACTGGGTGTCGATGTCCTCGTGGAGTTCCTCCACGGAGGCGGCCACAATCAGCCGGGGCGGCTCGACGCCGTCGGTCTCGTCGATCCGCAGGTGGGTGAGCTGGCCCTGGAACGTCTGGCACTTCAGCGGGCTGATCCAGTTGATGCGGGCCTTCTCGCTGCGGGCCTTCTCGCTGCGGGCCGCGGTCCACCACTCGTCCACCACCGCCGACGCCCGCTCCACCCGAGCCGGGTCGGGGTGGGACAGCTCGATGTAGGTGGCGGTCGGGGTCAGCTCGCCGAACCGGAACCGCCGGTCGCCGCGGCCCTCGGCGGCAAGGCGCCGGTTGATCTCCTGGAGCCGGTCGGTCGTCGCCTCACCGAGCAGGTCCTCCAGCACGCCGCCGAACTGTCCCTTGCGGTAGACGTGGGCCAGCGTCGGGACCGCGACCCCGGGCAGCCGCACGCCGCCCTCGCGGACCATGCGGGCGTGGCGGGCGTCGCGCGCCTGCTCATCTTCCGGTCCGTCGGCGAACGCCCTATTGGGGTACGCCCACGGGATCGCGTCCTGGACGCGCACGCCGCGGGCCACCAACTCCGGGTCGGGGTGGACCAGCAGGGTGCCGTCCGGGCGGGTGACGAGGTATTGGTGCCGCGGCGAGGTGCGGGCGCGGTTGGAGATGTATCGGGTGAAGTCGAGGACCACGACCAGCAAGTCGGCGGCGCGGCGGTCCACCCACCGGGCCGGCCAGCCGACGGCGACCACGCACCGGGCCGGGCGGTCGCCCGCGGGCGGCTGGAAGTGCGGGTCGGAGACGTAGGTTGGCACCTCCCGGGTGGTCCGCAGGGCCAGGTCATGCATCGCCGCCATCAGCGCCGGATCGACCGGCCCCGTCGCCGGGCGGCCCTCCGAGCCGACGGTGGCGACCACCTCCACGCCGGGGGCCGTGTCGGCCACGCCCGGGGTCAGGGTGACGGCGAACAGTTGCACCAGGGTACCGCCGAAGAACCGGTGCCGGACGTGGGCGACGCTGGCCGGGGGGTCGCCGGGCTCCGGTACGGTTTCTTCCCACCCGCGTGCGACCCGGGTCAGGGCCGACCGGGCCTTCTCCGGGTCGCCGGCCACCGGGCCGCCGTCGAGCGCCCGGGCCAGCGCGCGGGCGTCGGTGGCCACGTCCCGTGTCAGGTAGTCGAACTCCTCGCGGAACTCGGTGACCCGCAGGTTGCTGTCGTCGGACAGGTCGATGATTTCGTGTTCGGTCAGGATGCGCTGGCCGTCGCGGATGAACCGCAGCGACGTGGAGATGATCGGCGCGATGATGACGAACAGCCCCAGCAGGGCGAACTGGTGCCACAGCCGCAGCCGGCCCAGCAGCCGCAGGAATCGTTCGAACAGGCGCATACGCACGTCACCGCGAGGCGGGAGCCGCATGTAAGGTGGCGGAATCCGGCCGCGCTGACAAGGGCGAACGGGCTGCAAGCCGTCGCGGGTATCCTGGCAGGGGCAGGGTTGTTCCTGCTCATTTGCATTCCGGGCGGGAACGACCGCTCGGGTCGCGACGATAGGATCAGACCTCGACCGTTAGTCCCTGCCGGGCGACGTGGACGTTCGGCAGCCCCGCGGCCCGGATCGTCGCGGCGATCTCCGCGGCGAACCGCGGCTTGACGTGGGCCGCGTACACCGCCACCGCCGGCGGGAACAGTCGCGCGGCGGCAAGGAACTGCGACGCGGTCAGGTGCTTGCTGACGGCGGCGATGTCCGCCAGGGAGTCCGGGAACGACGCCTCCAGGAACACCGCCCGCAGCCGCGGCGACCGGGCAACCGCGGCGAACGCGTCGGGCACCGGGGCCGTGTCGCCGAACACCGCCACCGCCGCGGTCCCGTCGTCGATCCGGTAGCCGACCGTCGGCACGGTATGGTCCAGCTCGAACGCCATGACATGGTAGCGGCCGACCGCGACCGGCCGGCCGACGTCCACTTCGCAGAGCCGCAAGAACGCCGGGCAGACCTCCGACAGGCGCACGAAGTCCGGCATTATAAGATCGTTGAAGACGTGGTCGCGCAGCGCCGCCAGCGTCGGCCCGGTGGCGTGGACGGTCGGCGGGTCGGGTCTGGCGCAGTAGACGTTGTCCAGGAAGACCGGCAGCCCGGCGAGGTGGTCGATGTGCGAGTGGGTCAGGAGCACGTCGCGGACGGCCGCCTGCTCGTCGGGCGGGCCGAACCAGCCCAGCGCACCGGCGTCCACCGCCAGCACGCCGTCGATCAGAAACGTCTGGAGCGGGAAGCCGGCCCCGGACGCGGCTGCCGCCCCGACTACCTGGACCCGCATGGTAAACCCTGCCGGGTCGGACCCGGTCCACTGCGGGCCGGGCGTGGGCTGGCCCGACCTTTTGTCATGGGCCGCCCGCCGGCGGCCGATTCTGGTGACAGCGTCCCCTCGGACACGATACCGCCCCGAGCCCGCGCCAGGGAAGCCCCCGTTGAGCCGCCCCTCCTGTTCGCCCGACGCAACCGACCGCCCCGACCGGGGCGGTTGCGCCGGTCGGACCAGCCCGCTGTTGCTGCTGAGCCTGGTCGCCAACCTCGCCCTTGTCGGCGGGCTCGTGTACTTCTTGTACTTCAAACCGACGCCGGGGAGAATGCTCGCGACCAACCCCGGCGCGGCCCCGGACGCGATCGTCGCGCTCGGCCGGGTGCAGCCGGCCAGCGGGGTCGTGAGCGTCTTCGGCCCGCCCGGCGACCGCATCCTGAAGCTGAACGTGGACGTCGGCTCCCCGGTCAAGAAGGGCGACACGCTCGCCGAACTCTCCGGCCAGGCCGAGCGGGAGCTGGGCGTGAAGGCGCTCGACGCCCAGATCGCGGAGGCCGAGTCGCTGAAGGCGTCGATCGCGAAGTCGCGGGACGCGAAGCAGGCGGACCTGAAGGTCGAGACGAAACAGGCGCTCGAGAAGGCGAACGCGGACATCGAGACGGCGGACGCGAAGATCACCGGGTTGGAGGCGCAGCTCAAGCAGGCCCGCGCCGAGCGGCAACGGCTGGCGAACATCGAGGCGAAGAACGTCACCGTCCCGGAGCAGCAGAAGGCGCAGGCCGACTTGCTCGTCACGCAGGCCGACCAGCAACTCGCCGCCGCCCGCGCCCAGCGCAAGGCCGCCGAGCAGGTACTGGCGACAGCCCCGGACTCGACGGTGGCGAAGCAGAAGGCGATCGAGGCCGAGGCCGAGCGGGCGCTGGCCCAGGTGCCGCTGGAGTCGCTGAAGGCGAGCCGGGACGCGGCCGGGAAGAAGCTCGAGGACGCGGCGATGCGGGCGCCCGTCTCTGGCCGGGTGGTGCGGGTGCTGGCCCGGGCGGGGGACACACTGACCAACCAGCCTGTGTTGCAGATCGCCGACACCGACAAGATGACGGTCCTCGCGGAGGTGTACGAGACGGACGTGGCCCGTCTTCGCGAGTGGCTGGGCCGGGCGCAGACGGTGCCGGTGGAGGTGGACGCGCGGGTGCTGGAAGGCTCCGCGCAGCCGCTGCGGGGTACGGTGACGGTCGGGTCGGTCGCGCCGATGATCGCCAAGAACACGGTGTTCGCGCTGGGCCCGCGGGAGGACGCCGACCGTCGGGTGGTCGAGGTCGAGGTGGCGCTGGACCCGACGTCCGCGGCGGCGCTGCGAGACTTCATCGGCCTCCAGGTGCGGGCGCGGTTCCTGCCGCCCGGGAAATGACGAATGACGGAATGACGAATGTCGAATGACGGAGCAACGCAATTCTGTCATTCGACATTCGTCATTCCGTCATTCCCCGTAAGGGGATCAAGTGACCGCCTTTCGCCTGGCCCTGTCGAACCTGGCCCACGAGCGCGGCCGCACGGCGGTGTCCGTGGTCGGGTCGGCGTTCGCGGTGGTGCTGGTGTTCATGCAGTACGGGTTCCTCGGCGCCCTCTACGACACCGCGACGCTGCTCTACGACCGACTCGCCTTCGACCTGATGCTGACCTCCAGCGAGTACCTGGAGTTCAGCCGGCCGGGCACGATGGACCGCGCCCGGCTGGCCCAGGCGCGGTCGGTCGCCGGGGTGGAGGACGTGGTGCCGCTGTCGTCCGAGACCGCGTTGTGGCGCAACCCGACCGACGACCCGGAACGGGGTGGAAAGCGGTGGCAACTCGCCGTCCTCGGCGTGGACCCCGGACGGCTCGACGAGACGTTCCTGCCGCCCGACCGCGGCCTCTTCGGCAGCCCCGCTGGAGAGGCCGCGGCGCGCGCCGAACTGGCGCAGCTCGGAACCGTGCTGCTCGACCGCCGCTCCCGCCCGGACTTCGGCGACCCGACGAAGATGCCCCCGGGCACCGTCATCGAGGTCAGCGGCCGGCGGATCGAGTTGGCCGGGTACTTCGAGCTGGGCACCGGCTTCAGCTTCACCGGCATGCTCCTGACCAACGAGGAGACGTTCCCGACGATCGCGCGCCAGACGCCCGGTCGGGTGTCGTTCGGGCTGGTGAAGGTGGCCCCCGGTGCGGACCCGGCCGCGGTCGCGGAGCGTCTGCGGTCCGAGATGCCGCGGGACGTGCTGGTCTTCACCCGCGACGAGATCAACGACCACGAGCGTGTCTACTGGGTGGAGAAGAACGCGATCGGCCAGTTCTTCACCTTCGGAGTGTCGCTGGCGTTGCTGGTGGGGGCGGTCTTCATCTATCAGATGATGGTGGCCGACATCAAGAAGCACCTGCCGGAGTACGCGACGCTCAAGGCGGTCGGCTACCGGTTCGGCTACCTGTTCCGGGTGGTGGTCTGGCAGTCGCTGATCCTGGCGGTGGCCGGGTACGCGATCGGCCTGGTGGTGTCGCTGGTCCTGTACGAGCTGACCCGGCAGGTGGCGCACCTGCCGGTGCGGATGACCGGCGAGCGGCTGGCGCTGGTGCTGGCGCTGGCGGTCGGGATGTGCGTCGGCAGCGCGCTGGCCGCGGTGCGGAAGCTGCGGACGGCGGACCCGGCGGACCTGTTCTGACCTGGCGAACGGCCGGCGTCAGCCGGCTGGTGACACCGTGGAGGGGCATCATGGGTTACGACCTGCACATCACTCGTGCGAAGCACTGGACGGACTCCAAGAACAAGCCGATCCGACTCCCCGAGTGGCTCGCCTACTTCGGCGGTGACCCCGAGATGCGGCTCGATAAAGTGGCCGTCGCCAAGGTGAAGGGTAAGCCGGTGCTGGCCTACGAGAATGAAGGGCTGGCAGTCTGGACGGCCTGGTCCAAACACGAGCCCGATGGCAATATGGCTTGGTTCGACTACCGCGACGGTGAGATCGTCGTAAAGAACCCGGACGAGGAGATCACCGCGAAGATGAAGCGGATCGCCAAAGCTCTCAAAGCGAAGGTGATCGGCGACGACGGCGAGTCGTACTGACTCATCGGCGCCAGACCAGCCGGCTTACGCCGGCCGTTCGCCTGATATGCCCAGAACTCCACTAGCCTGGTACAACCTGACCCACGACCGGGTGCGGTTCGCCCTGTTCGTGCTGGGGGTGGTGTTTGCCGTCGTGCTGATGTTCATGCAACTCGGGTTCCGCGGCGCGCTGCTCGACAGTAACAGCCTCCTGCACGAGCACGTCCGTGCCGACCTGGTACTCATCTCGCCGAACCGGTCGGCGCTGCCGATGCGCGAGCCGTTCTCCCGGCGGCGGCTGGTGCAGGCGGCGGCGATCCCCGGCGTTCGCTCGGTCCACCCGCTGTACATCGACAACGGGGCCGCGGTGCTGCGGAACACCGACCCCGACCGGCGCCGCCGTGAGGCCAGCCGGGCGGTCCGCGTCGTCGGCGTGGACCCGGACGCCTTCCTGCTGGACTTCCCGGAACTGGACCCGTCGGACCCCCGCTACCTCGGCGACCGGATCAAGACGCCCGCCACCGCGCTCTTCGACCGCAAGAGCCATCGCGACCCCGACGACCCGACCCGCAGCATCTTCGGCCCGCTGGTCGAGGGGGCGCGGACCGAACTGGCCGGGCAGGGCATCACCCTCGTCGGCGGGTTCGACCTCGGCCCGGACTTCACCTCGGAGGGGACGCTGATCGTCTCGTCCGAGACGTTCGCCGACCTGCTCCGCCGCCCGGTCACACTCGGCGCGCCGCTGGCCGACGTGGACCTGGGGCTCATCCGCCTGGAGCCGGGGGCCGATGTCGAGGCGGTCCGCGACGCGATACGCCGCGAGGTCGCCCGCGGCAGCGACGGCGACCCGGAGGTGGACGTGCTGACCGTACCGGAACTGGTCGCCCGCGAGCACCGGTTCTGGTTGAACAACACGCCGATCGGGTTCGCGTTCGTCTTCGGCATGTTCATGGGGTTCGCGGTCGGGACGGTCATCTGCTACCAGATCCTCTCCGGCGACGTGTCCGACCACATCGCGGAGTACGCGACGCTCAAGGCGTTCGGCTACACGAACCGGCATCTGGCGTGGGTGGTGATCCAGGAGGCGTTGATCCTGGCGGTGGCCGGGTACATTGTCGGGCTGGGGGTGAGCTGGCTGGCCTACGACTGGCTGACCGAGGCGTCGGCGATGCCGTTGCGGATGACGTTCGGCCGGGCGCTGATCGTGTTCGTGGTGACGGTCGGGATGTGTATCGTGTCCGGTCTGATCGCGCTGGTGCGGCTGGTCCGTGCCGACCCGGCCGACGTGTTCGGGTAGGGTGTGTAGTCCGCTCGCTCCGCGAGCGGATCGGCGAAGACCGCTCGCGGAGCGAGCGGACTACAGGTGGGTATCATGGCTTCCGAACCGATCCCGCTGACCCACGCCGGCTATCGCCCTCCGCCGCAGGGGGAGCCGATCCTGCGCGTCCGCGGGGTGAACTTCGCGTTCGGCACCGGCGAGGCGCGCACGCCGGTGCTGTTCGACAACCACCTGGAGGTGATGCCCGGCGAGTTGGTCATCATGAGCGGCCCGTCCGGGTCCGGGAAGACGACGCTGCTCACCCTCATCGGCGGCCTGCGCAGCTTGCAGGACGGCGAGATCGAGATCTGGGACGGTTCGATCGGCGCTTACCGCAAGCTGGCCGGGCTGGACGAGGAGGGCCTGGTCGGCGTCCGGCGGCTGATCGGGTTCATCTTCCAGCGGCACAACCTGTTCGACTCCTTGCGCGCGGTGCAGAACGTCCGGCTGGCCCGCGAGCTGTTCCCGCCGGGACCGGACGACGCGAAGCAGGTCGAAAAACTGCTCACGTACCTGGGCCTGGGCGAGCGGGTGCTGTACAAGCCGCATAGCCTCTCCGGCGGTCAGCGGCAGCGGGTGGCGGTGGCGCGGGCGCTGGTCAATCGGCCGAAGCTGGTCCTGGCCGACGAGCCGACCGCGGCCCTGGACGCCAACTCCGGGCTGGCGGTCGTCACCCTGCTTCAGCATCTCGCCCGCGAACGCGACCCGGCCGACCTGGAGAAGATCGTTCGCCGGCCCGGCGAGGACGACGAGGGCGGCCGGATCGCCCCCGAACAGGCGGCGATGATCCCCGAGTTGACGCGGGAGAAGGGGGCCACGAGTCTGATCGTCACCCACGATGCGCGGATCATGAACCGGGCCGACCGCATCGTTCACATGGAGCGCGGCAAGATCGTCTCGAACGTGGTGGTCGCGGAGCGGCTGTTCGTGACCGAGGGCCTGCGGCGGTGCGCGTTCTTCGCGGCGATCCTGCCCGAGCAGCAGCAGGCGATCGCCGACGGGGTGTGTATCGGTA
This sequence comes from Fimbriiglobus sp., assembly GCA_035539575.1. GTDB lineage: Bacteria > Planctomycetota > Planctomycetia > Gemmatales > Gemmataceae > DASSAT01. Next base: position 14,359 of record DATLIF010000509.1, read on the forward strand.
TTCACCCGGACCTGCCGGTGAAGTGGGCCGACCGGAACCGATACCCTGGCAAACTGGAGGTGTTCGCCCCCGGCGAGGCGATCATCCGGCAGGACGACCCGGTGACCGACGAGAGCAAGTTCTACCTGATCCGTCGCGGGAAGGTGCGGGTCGAGCGGGACAACGGGGACGGCCACGGGGTGCAGGTGCTGGCCGAGATCGGGGCACAGGACTTCTTCGGGGACCGGGCCCTGGTGACCAACGAGCCGCGAATGGCGACGGTGACCGCGGCCGACGTGGTCGAGGTGTACACCGTCGGCCGGGAGACGTTCCGTCAGTACGAGGCGATCAGCCGGCCGTTCATCGAACGAATCCAGGCGGTGTACGGCGGGCTGACGTTCCCGCCTGGGACGAAGATCCCGGGCCTGCCGCCAATCGGGGGCTTCGGCCCGTAAACCGGACGGTCAACGGGATCGGCGGCGGGGCGTGGGGGTCTGGACTTCGCCGCACGCCTCCGCGCCGGAGCACAGCAGCCCCATCGCCTGCCGGGCCTTCACGTCGGCACGCTGCCACTTGACCGCCTCGCGGATCAGGTCGGCCTGCGCCTTGAACAGTTCCAGCCGGGACAGCCGGTACTCCATCTCGACCGCCATGCCGGCCTCACGCTTGACTGTCAGTTCGTGGACGCGGTCGGACTCCAGTTGCACCCGGCGTGTGGCGATCGCTACCAGCTCGCGCTGGCTGGTCCACTCGTCCACCGCGGTGCGGATGTCGCGAACCGCCTCGCGCTCGCGGTCGGCATACAGCGTCGTCAACTGCGCGCGCATCGCCTGGACGTCCGGCTTCGTCAGGTACGGGATTAGCCGCCGCAGGCCGGGGGCCAGGACGCGCGTGGCCGTGTTGATCGCCGCCAGCGGCGGGATCAGCCCGGCCACCGCCTGCCGGACCGCATCCACCGTGCGGGCGTTCAGGCCCGCCGTCAGCGTGCGGATCAGTTGCAGATCCGGCCGGGTGGCGAGGCCGACCCGCACGGCGTGTTCCGCGTCGAGCGGCTCCGGCGTCACCGTGACCTGGTCCGCCGGCAGGATCGACCCCGGCAGGTGATCCAGCCCGGTGAGCGACTTCAACTCGGTGTTCAGGCGGCGGATGCCGGCCTGGAGTTTCGCCCGGTCGGCGCGGAGTTGTATCTGTTGCCGCCGCAGGGTCAGGAACTGCTCGGACTCCGGGACGCCCTCCTCGATGGCCACCTGCCCGGCACGGACCAACTCATCGACTTCTGCCTGGCTCTCGGCCAGCACGTCGGAGAGCAGTTCGGCTTCGAGGAGTTGGTAGTACAGCTCCAGCGCGGCCGCGGCAGTGCGGAGGCGGGCCTCGCGGCTGGCCTGGACGGCAGCCGCCTCGCGCAGTTCGTCCGCCTCGCGTGGGGTGCCGTCCAGGAGCCGCCGCGGCTGGCTCTCGGTGGCTACGTCGATCAGCCGGGCGGCCGACGAACTGGCGCAGGCGAGCCGGTGGCACTCCTCGGCGGTCAACCGGTGGTATGGGCCGGGCGGGGCGGTCGGCCCGGTCGGAGCCAGGTCGGTGGACAGCCGGGACACGTCGATCGGGGCGAGCTTGCGCTCGACGGTGAGCAGTTCGGTCGGCAGAGGTGCCGGGCGCGGCGCGTCCTTCCCGTGGCAGCCGACGGCTGCCACGGCGAGCAGCAGCACGAGCGGACCACGGGTGCGCATTTCAGCCGGTCTCCGGGGCGCAATCGCCATCCTCGGAGTTATCGGCAGGGTGAG
>DATLIF010000510.1:0-22245 GCA_035539575.1 Fimbriiglobus sp.
GGTGGCGTGCGATCCACCAGCCGGCTCACGCCGGCCGTTCGCCAGGAATGAGCCCTGGGCTTCCATTACGCGGGTCGGCCTCACCCTTGCCACGCGGCGGCGTTCGCGCTGGTGCTGGCCGCGGTGGTCGGCAGAGTCACGGTCGGCACCGGCGGGGCCGAGTGGCCGGTGACGACGCCGCCTTTCAGCGCGACCCACGGGGCGTCGCGCGCGTCCCGGTCGCGGGTCGAAGCCTGGTAGCCTGGCCAGTCGCGCTTCGCGGCGGACGCCGTCACCACCCGGTAATACAGCCGGACTGCACTCCCGCGCAGCAGGCTCCACGCCTTCGGCGGCAGGGTGTACGTCGTTCGCCACCGCGGGCACTCGATCAGCCCGCGGGCCGCCCACGAGGCGAAGAAGTTCTCGGACGTCCGGCGCTCGCCGGACTTCGCCCGGTCGAACAGTTCCCAGTCGGTCGTGACCTCGACCGCGAAGTAGCGGTTCCGGCCCGGCTCGATCAGGAACGTCGGGGCCACGTCCGTGCGGTCGTACGTCACCGGCCCGGTGATCGACGGCCCCGCGGGGCGCGAATACGACCCATCGACCCGATCGCTGCGCGGGTCGAGACCGCGGATCAGCGCGTCGAAGTCCGCCGACGACTTGGCCGCACCGGGGTAGGACCAGTACTTCGCCTCGGGCCGCAGGTCGATGTGCAGGTACGACCCGCCCAGCCCCAGTCCGCCGGTGCCTCCCATCACGCCGGCGGCGACCTTCGCCAGTTCCAGCGGCGGCTTCGAGGCGGACTTGATGTCCGCGGCCAGGCCGGCCTGGTGGTACAGCAGGTCGTCGTCCGGCTCGCCGCTGATCGGCGTGCCCGGCCGGCGATACCCGGCCTGCACGGTCAGCGACCCGACCTGGTTGCGGACCGCTTGCAGGGTGCGGACCAGGTCCGGGGAAATGCGGGCGTACCGCACGCCGGCGGCCGCCAGTTCCTTGAGCTTGAAGTTGGTGGCCAGCTTCTCCTCGCCACGGGTGCCGACCTCGATGAGCGGCACCTGTCCGTCGGCGATCGGGTCGGAGAAGTCGCCGCCCTGCGGAGACGTGACGGCACGGAACCGCGCGCCGCTGGGGTACGTGACCTCCTCCGCCGGCTCGCTACCCCCGCCGCCGTCCGGGGGCATCGACCCGCGCGTGACCGCCATCGAGGGGGCGTTCGCCCACTCGGCGTCCCCCAGCGACGCCTGGAGAGACGTCCAACTGTTGGCTGCCGCGGAGGTCAGCACCCGGTAGTAGAGCCGGTCGCACGCCTTCAGCCGGTCCCAGGCTTCCGGGGGCAACTGGAACGTCGGGGCCGACTTGAACGGCGGCGTCTTCCATGACCCGTAGAAGTTGTCGTCGGTCCGCTGCGACCCGTTGACCGTCAGGTGGAACAGCTCCGGCCGGCCGGCCACCTCGACCGCGTAGAACGGGTTCGACCCCGTTGTGATGTTGAACGCCGGCGCCGGCCCCGATACGCTGATCGATGACGGGCCGGTGATGGACGGCCCACTAGTGGGCGTGGTTCCGCCTCCGCCGGCCATCGACTGGGCTTGCTGGACCGCCTTGAACGCGTTCACCCGGCCGTAGCCGAACTGGTTGCTGTGCCCGCTACCGTCGTAGGACGACGAGTCGCCGATCTTGTCGGCGGTGTCGCGGAGGATGTTGCGGACCTGGGTCGCGGTCAGGTCCTTGTTGGCCGAGAGCATCAGCCCGACCACGCCGGCGACCAGCGGGGTAGCCGACGACGTACCGCCGAACGAGTTGGTGTAGTTGCCGGGCGAGTCGCCCTTGGCCGGGTCGCCGGGGTTGTAGCCGACCGATCCGCGGCGGTCGGTGGTGAAGATGCGCTTCTGCCCGGACGCGGCGCTGCCGCTGGACGGGGCGCAGACCCACACCTCCGGGCCGAAGTCGCTGTACCAGGACCGCTCCTCGTCACCGGACGAGTTCGGGCTGGTGGAGGCCCCGACCGCGATCACGTCCGGGTTGGACGCGTAGCCGTCCGGGGTCACGGACTCGTCGCCGTTGCCGGCCGCCCAGCAGATCGGGATGCCCTTGCCGCCGCGGCCGCTTGTCAGGCAGTAGCGGATGGCGGTGCGGGTCGCGTCCGGCAGCGGGTCGGTCGCGCCGGTTCCGTCGGCCGGCCCCCAGCTACAGCTAATCACATCGGCGTTCTGATCGGCGGCGTCCTTGAACATCTGGGCCTCGTCCGAGTCGCCGAGGAACCGCGGGGTGCGGATCGCCATGAGCGAGCAGAACGGCGCCGCCCCGGACGCCTTCACACCGCCGGCCACGGCGACGCCGGCACAGGCCGTCCCGTGCTTGTCGCTGTCGAGCTTGGGGTTGCCGTCCGTCTGGTCGGACTCGTAGTCGAACTGCCACCGGGTCTTGCCGGAGAACTCGGCGTGGCCGACATCGACGCCGTCGTCCATGACCGCGATCCAGATCGAGCTGTCGCCGCTGGTGAGCGACCACGCGTCACGGACCTTGGCCACGTCCAGGTGCCACTGCTGGGCGGCGAACTCCTCCCGCTCGACGATCTCGCCGCGCACGGTGGCGACCGCCCCGCGGTAGGTGGTGGTGGCGACCGCCTTGATGGCCCGCTCGCGGACGAAGTCCGGGTGGGCGAACTCGGTCTTGCCCGACTCGTAGTAGCGGTTCGCCAGCTCGACCGCGGTCGGGGCGTCCGGGCCGGACGGGGCTTGCAGCAGATACCCGCGCGGCGCGTACGACAGCGGTTCCACCACGGTGACGTTGTATTGCCGGTGCAGTTCCTCCATCTCGGCCTCGGTGACGCCCTCCTTGAACCGGACCAGGAACTTGTCGGTGGCGATCATGACCACCGGCTCGCCGTTGACCTCCCCCTTCTTGTAAACCGGGGCGACGTAGCCGATCGGCTCCTCGCGCTTCAGCGCGTCCACCGCGCGGGCGACGCGGTCGAGGTAAGTTTCCTCGTCCGTGTCGTCCTTTGCGTCCGCGAGCCGGGCCTGGTAGACCTGGAGCCCGTACTTGGGGACGAAGGTCAGGTGGGCGGAATCCTCGCGGAGCATCCGGCGGGAAGCCGGGGACAACTCGGCGGAGTCGGCGCGCTCGCCGGGCTTGAACCGGACGGCGAAGAGCGACCGCTCCCGGACCAGCGGCACCTTTTGGCCGTTGGCGTAGTAGTAGTCGGTGCGGTAGGTGGTGTCGTCCACAGGCGGTCTCCTCGGTTCGCGGCCGCGACGGCGGCCGGGTTACTGGACTAGCTCCCAGGTCAAGCCGATCACGACCCCGTCCCGTCCCAGGTTCCACTCCCGCCACGGGCCGGTGGTCGCCTCGCCACCGGTCGCGGTGCGCGTGACGCGGAACTCCAGCACCCGCGACCCCAGGTAGGTGGTCAGCGGCAGGGTGAACCGCACCTCGCCGACGCGGGGGCTGCCGGTCCACGGCACCTGTTGCTCGCCGGGCACCCCACGGAGCCGGGCGGCCACGTCGAACGTCCGCAGCCCGTGCTGGGCGTGGTCGATCAGGTCGAGAAAGATCACGTTGGTGTGAATGTCCTCGACGAAGCTGGCGATCTCCTCCAGTCGCACCTCGTCGCCGGACGGCAGGGCGTACACCGGGTAGGCGTCCCCCGGCGCGGCGGTCGTCGGCACCTCGCGCGACTGGCCGGGGGTAAGCTCGCTATCGACGGCCGCGCGGCCGGCGTCTCGCGTCATCACTTCGCTGACCGCAATGCGCTGTTCGATGCGGTTGGTCAGCCGGACGGCGGCGGGCAGGACGGCGACCTCGACCGGTCCGGCGGCCCACGGGCCGATGACCTCTCGTAGCCGCAGCGCCAGCCGCGACGCGAGCACGGTCCCGTCGGCCAGCCGGAACTCGGCGACCCCTTCGACCCCGGCGGTTTGAAGCTGACTGCGGACCAGCAGCGCGCCGGCGTCGTCGGTGGTCAGGCTCACCCCGAACGAGTCGGGATAGCAGAGCGTTTCGACCTGCACGTTCATCCGGGCGTCCACCGCCCACGTGTACTTGACCGGGCAGCCCAGTTCGGTCGGGTACTCCACGCGCGGGGCAGGGGAGAGCGTGCGGAGCTTCGCTTCCAGTTCCCGCCGGGCGTAGATCGGCACGTCCGGCTGGAGCGTGGCGGCGAAGACCACCCGCCGGGTGCGCTCGGCGTCGTCGTCGGCGATCGAGTAGAGGATGATCGCCGGCCTGTAGGCCCGGTCCGCAACAGTCGGCTCGTAGCGGGTAATGAGGTACACCGTCGGGACGACCAGGAACCGGCCCGGTTGCTGGAGCGAGCGGTAGACCCGCGCGATCGCCTGCGCCCCGCGGCGGACCTCCAGTTCTGGCATCTCCTCGTATTGCCGGAACGCCGTCTGGCCGAGCAGGAGGGCGTCGCGGCAGCCGACCGCGACCATGCCGGCCGGGGTCTTCTCGCGGTAGAGGTGCCCGTGCGTCGTACACGGGACCAGCACGTCCCGCGACTCCTGCCGGGTCACAGTCTGGGTCACGTACGCCGTCGGCCCGGTCGTCGGTTTCACGGGTGGCCTGATCGGCGGGGAGACGAGGACACCCGGCTTCGGACGAATGGCTGTGTGCGCGAGGATCGCCGGCTCGCGGGTGAGCCGTAGCTCGCCGCCGGGGAACCGGAGCGTGGTGGCGGCCGCGTCGAAGTACGGCGTGTTGTCCTCGGCGTCGCGGGGCGAGAACACGACCGGCAGCAGGGCCGTCTTGCGGATCGGCCCCCACTTGATCCAGCCGCCGGGGATCGGTGAGTACGCGCGGAAGTAGTAGCCGACCTCCAGCCGGGCCGGCTCGGCCTGGAACCCGGCCTGGGACAGCGCCCCGTAGCACAGCCGGACCCAGTCGTTCAACAGCTCCACGGTCACGGTCACGCCGCCCGCGGTCGGTTCCACCTTTCCGGGGAAGGACTCGACGCGCGCCGCCCCGGCCTGGTCGCGGAACGGGATCCGCAGTGAGACTGCCAGCCCGTCGGTCGGCACCGGGCGAGGCCTGTTCCGCGCCGCCTCGACCTCACGCGGCATTCCTTGACGCAGGGTAAAGCGGACGTGGCCGGTCAGGGTCGCGCGGCCGTCAGCGGTGGCACCGGTTCGCTCGAAGTCGAACAGGAACGAACTCTGCTCCGGCCCGGCACCCGGATCGGGGGGCATGACCTCGAAGGTCGGCGGATACCAGGCGATCGCCGGGTTGAGCCGATCCGGCCAGATGACACCGGTCCGGTCGCTCGGCACGACCGGCAAGCTTTGGACATGGCCCGGCCGGATTGACTCCAGGTGAATGTCGTTGGCCCAGGTGTACTTGATCCGGTTGGCGTCGAGGACCTTGATCTGACCCGCGTCAGCCGCGGCGAGTGTGTTTGCGGAAACCGCGATCGTGGCCTGCGGACGAAGGGTGAACGGGACAGACTTCAGTCCGCCGCCCGTAGCCGCGAGGTGGATCGGCTGCGCGTCGGCCGGGCCGCGCGCGGTGTCGCTGGTGGTGCGGACTCGACGCGGGACGGTCGTCATTCGTCCCTTGCTGTCGGGCTGTTCGATCTGAATGAACTGCGCCCGGGCACCCTTCGCGTCGTCACCCAGGAACTGTTCCAGCGGGGCGGACAACACGATTCGGCGTAGCGCCGGCCGGAGGACCGCGAGCGACACGTCGAGGTCGAAGCCGTCGCCGGGGCGCCCGCGCAGGGTGTAGCGGGTTTCGCCGGTCGCATCGCCAGCAGGGTCGGGCGGCGACTCGCGGAGGACAACCAGCCGGGCCATTCGCAGGAAGGGGTCGAACAGCTCTCCGCGCTCCGGCCCCGCAGGTGCCCCCGACTCGGTCGAGGTCGTGAGGACGCCGGTCGTTAGCAGTTCGTCGAACGTCTGACGGAGTTCCGCCAGCCCGAGAGTTGCGTCCGTCGGGAATCGGGCGGCGAGCGCGTCGTGAACCCGGCCCCACGAGCCCTGGAGACGGAGTTGGACGGCCCCCGCGGGGCCCTGGTACGTGACCGTGGCGCGGACGGCTAGGGACGTGGCGACTCCGTCCAGGGCCGCCAGCGCGTCGAGCGCCTGGCTCCGGTTGAGCGACGCTTGCAGGGCGGCGCGGGCGTTGAACCCCTGGGACGAGGCGGACGAAAGCACCGCCCCGTCGGTGGTCTGGACCAACTCGAACGTCGCCGACCGGGCAAAGAGGGGGTGGTCGTCGGGGTCTTCGGTCGGCGATGGTTCGGGCAGGGCCAGGGTGACATCCATCGTAAGGACGCCGGAAACGATCAGCGGGCGAACAGACTCCTCGTCCGGTGTGGCCGGTCGGGCGAGAGCGAGGACCAGCGACAGGGCGGGCACGCCCGTCGGCCCGTGGGCGAGCCGGGGTCGGTCCGGCAGCAGGGACTGACCCGGCAACCGGCTCACGGCGTCGGTCACGACGATCACGCCCGGGACGGATGGGTGGGCTGCCGGCAGACCGGTTAACCCGTCCGTCCCGGAATGGGTTCGCGCTATCGGGGTCATGGGGAACTCCCGGGCCGGCGGGTCGTCCTGAGGTCGCGACCGGACCTCAGGACAACGGGCGCGGCTACGGCCTCGCGGTGTTACTCGGCACGCCACCGCTCGCCGGCCGGGAGTTCTTCCAGCCGCCCGACCGGGCGGGCCGCCGGTTCCGGTGCGGCCTCCCGAACGGTCCGGGCGCCGTGACCGTTCGGCTGGGCCGGCAGACCGTCGCTGGGCGGCGGCGGGAACCCGCTGTCGTCCAGCCCGTACCCCTCAACCGACCGCTCGTCCGCTTCGGGCGTGTACCCGGAGCGCAGGGCTTCCAGGTCCATGCCGCGGCTCATCCGCTCGGCGGCGGGCGGTGCCACGCCACCGGACGGCGCGCCGACCATCGGAGCCCCGATCGGCGGCGGCATGACCCCGCCGCCCGTCGGAGCGGTGGGAGTCGTCGGCGCCGTGGGAGCGGTCGGGGTCGCGGGCGCCGTCGGGGCGGCGTCCGCACGGGCCGGCAGCGCCTCGTCCATGATCTCCCGCGAAGTCAGGCTGCGGGTGGTGACGCCCGGGGAGGTTGACTTCGGCACCGTCACCATCAGCGGCCCGTTCCCGCTCCAGTCCACCCACGGACCCATCCACTCCATGCCGTCGGTGAAGATGTCCCCCTTGACCACCACCCGGACCCGGTAGCGGTACTCGGGCTTGAAATCCTTCTGACCGGTGAAGATCTCCCAGTACCGCGGCTCCGCCTGGTCGTCGTAATTCCAGCGGAACCGGGTGATCCCCCGCTCGGTGTTGTTTGCCCGCTTGCCGAGCGCCTGGAACTCGACCTCGATCACCTGCTGGGCGTTCTGCAGGTTGACGTTCAGGCTGATCGGCCCGACCTCCAGCTTGCCGACCGAATCGGCCCGCACCTCGATGTCGAAGTCGTTGGTCAGGGTGCCGTTGGGCTCGGGGTCGAGTTGCACCTTGTCCTGCTCGACGAACACCCGCATGTACGGGGAGTCGGTCTCGCCCGGCGGTTCGTAGTAGTGGACCATCCGCTTGACGTACGTCTTGTCCGGCGTCCACCCCTGGGGCGGCCGGACCACGTCGCCGGCGTTCTTCTTGGCGGCCGCGAAGTCCCACCGCGGCGGGTCGCCGCCAGCAGTCGGCGCGAACTGCTTGCCGGTCCACTGGATGTCTCCGCCGACGCTCGGGTAGCCGATCTGGCAGGACATCCAGGCGACCGGGTCGCCGATCCACTTCTTGGTCGCGTCCGGCCAGTTGGCGACCGCCTGGACGTTGCGGCTGACCTTCCGGTCCCAGTCGTCGAGGAATAGCGTGGTGAAGTACTTCTTCTCGTTCTTCGGATCCTGCTTGATCTCGTCGTAGAACCCTTCCAGGGTGCTGCTGATGACGTGGTCCTGGAGGTACTGCTCGCTGCGGGTCTCGTCGTACTCCAGCTTCAGGGTGGTCAGATCCCTGCGGGCCTTGAGCGCGAACCCGCCGCCGTAGGGGGAGAGGAACCCGAACAGACCACCGCCGCCGCTCGGGGCCTCCGCCGGGGTGACGTTCGGCGGGGCCGGCTCGAAGATCAGCTTCTGGGCCTGTTCCATGAACTTCGCGAGCACCTGGTCCACCCGCTTGTCCACGGCCTCCTTCATCTTGTCGGCGCCGGGGATGGTCCCGTCGATCTCCAGATCGACCTTGACGATCCCCTTCGTCCGCATGTTGTTGAACTCGCCCTTGATGTCGCCCGAGAACCACCAGGCCCGGCCCTTGGCCTCGGTCGAGAGGTGGGTGAAGACCTTCGACCACTCGCCGGTGATCTTGATCCGGGTGGTCTGGCTCCAGAGCTTCAGCTTCAGTGCCTGGGTGACCGCGACCGGGCTGTAGCTGCCGTGGAACCCCTGCCACAGGATGGCCGTCGGCAGGCTGCCGACCAGCCCACTGAAGGCGTTCTCCCCGGTCGGCACGATGGACCCCGGCCCCTGGCCCTGGAGCTTGAAGTACCAGGCGTCCAGCCCGCCGGGGCCGCGGAACGCCCGGCCGTGCGGGACCGGCTTGCGGAGGTCGTCGTCTCGCAGTATCCGTGGAACGAGATCGTCCGACCCGCCGCCTCCAGCCGGGGCACCCGGGGCGCCCGGACCTCCTGCGCCGCCTCCGGCCGGAGCACCGCCGCCGGCGGCCGGGATGCTCCCATCGGAGTTCGGGGAGAGGTTGGTGATGCTGGTCACGTTGGCCATGATCGGGATCGGCCGGAACATGGGGGCGGCCGGGCTGCGCCAGCCCCAATACCGCAGATCCTTGCCGCGGAACCGCTCCAGCAGTTCGCTCTGGGCCTGCTGCATGACGCTGGCCGGGAAGGCAGCGGTGGTGGTCAGCGAGAGTACGCCGCCGGCCACCTCCCGCTTGCCCTCCACGCCGACCGTGCTGTCCGAGCTTTGCACCCCGACGAAGTGGATCAGGTGGAACTTGTAGTCCCCGGTGTCCCCCTTGCGGGCCAGCCGGACGTAGTTGGGCATCCAGTAGTAAACGGCTGGCTTCCCCTCGCGCTGCATCTCATCGTTGTGCTTGTCCGGCAGGTAAAGGATCGCGTACCGTCCGCCTTCCCCGGCCGTGATCGCCTCGAAACCGCCGGTGTAAACCGGCCCTACGGCATCGGCCATGACGTCCCCCCCGTGTTGGCGGCTCGTCTGGTACGGAAGTGGCAACGGATCGCTTGGCCCCGCGAGCCGACGGGGCGCCCCCAATGCGATGAACGGCGGCGCCTGTCACCATGCGAACCCAAGTGATCTGGCAGAGTGGGAGAGTGTGGTTTGTTCCGGATCGGGTCGTGAGCGACGGGCGAGCGTCCGTGCGTCGCCTGCGCCCCGGGCTGGGAATGAGTAATCCTGAGAGTCCGCAGGTCCATGACCACACGAAGGGCGTCTGCGAGAACGTCCGCCTGATCGGGAAATCGTTTGGACGGTCCCGACGGATCGGTTATCTAAGGGAAAGTTCAACAGGCACAGTCCGGGAGAGGAGTCGTGACAGGGCCTGGCGTTTCACCTGGTGAGTCCCAGGACCTCACCTCGACCAGCTTGCTGGAGCGAGCCAGGGGCCAGGACAAGCAGGCGTGGGAACGGCTGGTGGATCTGTACACCCCGCTGGTGTACGCCTGGTGTCGCCGGTCCGGGCTCCAGCCGGCGGACGCGGCCGACGTCGGGCAAGAGGTGTTCCGGGCGGTCGCCCGCGGGCTGACCGGGTTCCGTCGCGACCGCGCCGGCGACACGTTCCGCGGCTGGCTGCGGACCATCACGCGCAACAAGCTCCGGGACTTCGCCGACGCACGCAAACGCTACCCGCCCGGCGCCGGCGGCAGCGACGCTGCTTATCAGGTCGAGCAGTTGCCCGACCAGGAGCCGGAGGCCGACCTGACCGCCGACCGGCAGCTCCTCTACCAGCGGGCGCTGGAGGTCGTGCGGACCGAGTTCGAGGAGCGGACCTGGCAAGCGTTCTGGCTGGTGGTCGTCGAAGACGTCTCGGCGGACGAGGCGGCCCGGCAACTCGGGGTGTCGCTCAACGCCGTGTACCTGGCCAAGTCCCGGGTGCTGCGGCGCCTGCGGGAGGAGTTCGCCGACCTGATCGAAGACCTGCCCGAACCCGGTCCGACCTCACCGGGCTGACCGACCGCGAGGGGGCCATGCAGATTCGACGGGCTCAAACCCGCGCCTGCCCCAACCCCGTGGAGTGGGAAACGTTCCTGTCCGGCCACGTCTGCGCATCCACCGACCTGGCCGTCCGCGATCACCTCGAAACCTGCCCCCGGTGTCAGGAGCGGCTCCGGGCGGACGTCCGGACGAAGTCGTTCCCGGTCGTCCTCCGAATGGCCGCCGGAGACAAAGTCATCCGCGAGCCGGAGTGCGACCGGCTGCGCGACCGTGCCTTCGCCATCACCGCGGACGATCCGGACCCCGCGCCGTTGCGCAACGTGCTCGAACCGGACCCGATCGTCGCGCTGCCGCCCGGGTACGAATACCTCGGCAAGATCGACGAGGGCGGGATGGGGGTGGTGCTGCTGGCCCGACAGCGGCGGCTGCAACGGATCGTCGCGGTCAAGACCGTGCGCGCCGGCCGGGCCGGGGTGGAGGACCTGGCCCGGTTCCGGGCGGAGACGGTCAAGCTGGCCCGGCTCCAGCACCCGGGCATCGTGCAGATCTACGAGGCCGACGATATCGACGGCCGCCCGTTCTTTGCCATGGAGTACGTCGATGGCGGCAACCTGCATCGGCTGAGTCAGGGGCCGTTGATCGACCCGGGTCGGGCGGCCGAGTTGGTCCGCGAGATCGCCCTGGCGGTCGCGTACGCCCACCGGATGCGGGTGGTCCACCGCGACCTCAAGCCCGGGAACGTGCTGCTGACCCACGACGGCCGGCCGAAGGTCACCGACTTCGGACTGGCCCAGTTGCTCGACGTCGGCCAGCTATCGACGGCCACCGGTACGGTGGTCGGGACCGTCCCGTACCTCGCGCCTGAGCTGGCCCGGGACGCCCCCGGGAAGGTCAGCCCGCTGGTGGACGTGTACGGGCTGGGGGCGATCCTGTACGAGTTGCTCACCGGCCGGCCCCCGTTCTGGGGGAGCAATCGTTCGGAGACGCTTCAACGGGTCGTCACCGAGTCGCCATCGCCGCCGTCCCACGGTCGGCCGGCCGTGCCGCGCGACCTGGAAGTCATCTGTCTGACCTGTCTGCGGAAGGATCCGGCCGACCGCTACCCGTCGGCGCAGGCCGTCGCCGACGACCTACAGCGGTTCCGGGACGGCAACCCGATCCACGCCCGACCGATCGGCCCGTGTCGGCGGGCCGGGCGGTGGCTGAGGCGCCACTCGCTGATCTTCGCGGCGGCCCTGCCGGCCGTCCTGGCCGGTCTGGGGGGCTGGACGAACCAGGCGCGGCCTGAGGAGGCGGAAGCCCAGCGCCGCCGCGACTCGGCGGTCGCTACCGCGACGACCGATCTGGACACGGGCATCCGACACTGCGAACAGGGCCGGCTGATCGCCGGCCTGCTGCACATGTCCCGGGCTCTGGGCACCCTGCCGACGGACGAGACTGCCATTCGCCGTGCGACACGGGCGAACATCGCGGCGTGGTCGCTGCACACCTGCAAGCTGCGGGACCGGTTCGACCTCGGTCAGCCTGTGACCGCACTCGGGGTGTCCCCCGACGGGCAGACCGTGGCGTTCGGGGGCGCGACGGGCCGCGTGTCCGTTCGACGCGTGACCGGCGACGCCGACCCGGTGGAGTTGGCCGGTCACACGGGCTCCGTTGTCTCCGTGGCGGTGAACCGTGCCGGGACACTGTCTGCGTCCGGCGGCGAGGACGGTACGGCCCGGGTCTGGGATCTTCGGACCGGGCAGCAACTCCACTGCTTCCGACACACCGGTCCGGTCCGGGGTGTGGCGTTCGTCCGTGGCGACGAGGCCCTACTTGTCGGGACGACTTCCCGACGCGAACCACTGAGCGTGTGGGACCTGAAGACAGGTGAGCGGTCCGCCGAGTCGCCCGAACGGTCTGTCGAAGTGACGCATCTTGCGGTCAACGGCGACGGGTCGCTGATCGCCATCACCGGAGACGGGCCGAACGTCCGGGTCTACGGGCAAGACCTGTCGGTGGTCCGGGAGTTGACGGTTGCTGCCGGGCGCGTTCGCGGCGCGGCGTTCAGCGCGGACGGTGCCGTACTGGCGACCGGCGGCGACTCCCTGCGGCTGTGGAGTACCCGCGACTGGCGGCTGATCGAGGAGCGGAAGGAGCCATTCGGGCAGGCGATCCTGGAGAAGCTGGCCTTCAGTAGCGACGGCCAGACCCTGTTCGTCTGCACGGCCGGGAACGTACTCCGGGCGTGGGACGTGGCCGACCGCCGTCCGGCCCCGCTTCCCTTGCCCCGGATCGAAGGGGTCCGGGCCGTGGCCTGTCTCCCCCACGGGCGTGAGTTCCTGGTCGGGTCCGCGACCGGTTCCGTCCAGCGCTGGGCGCTGCCGGCCGAACCCTCGCACGGCGTCGAACTCGACCCCGGGTGGGGCGTCTCGCAGCTCGGACTGCACCCGACGACCGGGTCCGCATTCGCAGTCTGTTACCCGGACGTCCGTAGCCCACTCGGCCCGCGACAGAAATCGGTCCCTCTGGGTCGGGTGTGGTTGTGGGATGACGCAAGCGGAGGCCGACCCGACGCAGTTTTCGAACACCCTGATCGGGACCCGGCCGAGGTGGCGGTGTTCGATGCCGCGGGGCGGGCGCTCGCCACGGCGCACCTGGCCGGCGACGTCCTGATCTGGGACGGCCGGACGCGGGAACTCACGGCCCGCCTATTGGGACATCGACAAGCCGTGCGGTTCCTGGCGTTTGACCGGACCGGGCATCGCCTGTTCACGGCCGGACTCGACGGCACGGCCCGGGTCTGGGACCTTGTCGCGCGGACGCCGCCAGTCGTCCTCACCCACGGCTCGCCGGTCTTCGCGGCGGGGCTGTCTCCGCGGGACGATTACCTGGCGACCGGGGCAAAGGACGGTTCCATAATCGTGTGGCGAATCGCGGACGGGGCGGCGGTCGCGACGATTCGTCACGACGGGCCGGTCCGTGCGATCGCCTTCACCCCCGACGGGACCGGACTGGTGACTGTGAGCGGAGACAGGACAGCACGGATGTGGGACGTGCCGACTGGCCGGCCGCGCGGGGCCCCGATCGCACTGGAGAGCGTTGGCTGCGGGGTCGCCGTGTCCGGGGACGTGGCACTGGTCTACACCGCGGACCACAGTTGCCGGGCCTGGCACCTGCCGACCGGGCAGCCGCTGGACCTCGCCCCCCGTCACGCCGGCCGGATCCTGTCGGCCGAGTTCGGCCGCGGCGGCGAGGTGCTGCTGACTGGCAGTGCGGACCAGACGGCCCGGCTGTGGTGTGTGGTCACCGGCCGACCGGTCGGGCCGCCGCTGGCTCACCCGCACCCGGTGTGCCAGGCGGTCTGGGGGCGGGACGGGGGTTCCGTCCTCACAGCGGCCGGCGGGATCGTCCGTCACTGGGCGTTGTTCGACCAGTCTGTCCCGGCCGATCCTCTCCTCCCTGCGTGGGTGGCAACCGTGACCGGTTGCAAGCTGAACGCGAACGGGGAAGCGGTGGAGTTAACTCGCGACGAGCAGCGGGATCAACGTCAGCCTGCGCGGTGAGTCCGATCAACCCAGCCATCAGAGGAGGTTAGCCGTGGCCGTTCAGCCCCAACCGCAACCCGGTACCCCGAGCCCTGTCCCCACACCGACGGACGAGTGCGTCGAGTGCGTCCGCCCCGACGGGAGCCACTTCATCACCACCGTCCTGAATTGCGAGGCGATCGGCGGGACACCCTTCGGCAGTCCGTTCCCCTGTACGGAGTCGGACCAGCGCAGTCGCGAACTGGAGGGTCGGCAAAACTCCGAGTCGTAGCGCCGATTCGGCCGGCCGCCAGGTCATCACCGGGGGTTCCATGTCTCCAGGTGCGTTGGAGTGGCTGAAGATCGTGGGCTCGTTCCTGGGCGCGCTGGTCGGTGGCGTGGGCGCGTTTTCCCTGAAGTGGTGGTTGGACCAGAGACAGTTGCGGGGCAAGGAGAAGCAGACCCGCTGGTTGCCGCTCTTCGGTTCAGCTCTGGAGTTGCGTGAGAGGTTGGATGATCTCACCTCGATCTACAAGACGCAACCCCCGAGGGAGACGTGGGACGACCACGTGTGGACGGACTCCGCGGGGCGCGTGCATCGATTGCCAACAAAGGCGCGAGACTTCCACGAGTTGTTCTGGCTCGACGGCGGCCGGGGGCCGATCCGATCGTTTCAGGACGTTCGGGTGGACCCCGGCCCGCTTCGCAAAGACGATGACGCGGTGCAACGGGTGCGGTCACGTATTCACGAGCTGAACTACGCCACAACGTCCCTGTACAGGATGGCAAAGTACCTCGGTTACGCGCAGCGGGTGCGCAGGGAGCTGGAACACGGCCGGTTAATGATTGCCGGCGGTCCACGGAACGAAGTGATCGAGTTGCTCCTGAACGTTCGGAAGGAGCTGAACGGGACATCGGAGCAACATCCGGGGGCGGGCGTTATCGATGATCTGCAAGATTTGATCGGCGAGAGCGTCTGGGACCCGGAGGATTGCGTCATCAGCTATTACGAGTTCCGCGGAAGACTGCTCCGGGCGGAAGGCTGGGAGCAGTTCACGGAACTGTTCCGATTCTTCATTCACTTCCACCTGAAGATGGATTTCGAAGTCTTGAAGACGAGTGAGGCACTTCGGAAGCTGTGCAGTGCCCTCGACAGGCTGGCATAGCATCCCGCATAGTCTCACCCGCATACCGGTGCAGGCCGCGATGCGTCTCCGGGTCTTCGGACCAGCACGGGCGAGCCGTTCGCCTTCATCCCTCCACGCACTTCCGCTACAATCCCCGCCGTCGTTGGAGGGTGCGTCCGCTCATGCTTGAAGTCGCCGCCGCTCGCGAGGTCGTCCTGAGTGCCTGCCAGCCGCTCGGTGCCACACCGACGCCACTCGCCGGGGCGTCCGGCCGGGTGCTTGCCGAGGACGTCCGCGCCGACCACGACTCGCCGCCGTTCACCAAGTCCCTCATGGACGGGTACGCCGTCCGCGCCGCCGACGGGCTGAACCTGCGACTGACCGGCGTCGTCGCGGCGGGCGACCCGCCGGGGGCGAGGGTTGGGCCGCGCGAGGCGGTTCGCATCTTCACCGGCGCGCCACTGCCCGACGGGGCCGACGCTGTCGTCATGGTCGAGAAGACCGAACCGGTCGAGCCGGGAATCGGCGAGCAGGTGCGGCTCACGGAGCCAGTGAAGCCCGGGCAGAACGTCCTGCCGCGCGGCCGGGAGATGCTCGCCGGGGACGTGGTCCTGCCGGCCGGCACGGCGACCTCCCCCGCGGCCGTTGGCCTGCTCGCGAGCGTCGGCCGGTCGGTGGTGCCTACGGTCCGCCCGCCGCGGGTTGCGGTGATGGCGACCGGCAGCGAACTCGTCGAGGCGGACGCGACGCCCGGCCCCGGCCAGATCCGCAACTCCAACGGCCCGATGCTCGTTGCCCAGGCGGCCCGCGCGGGGTCTGTGCCGCGATACCTCGGCATCGGCCGCGACGACGTGGACGCACTCGCCGCGATGGTCCGCGACGGGCTGGCGACTGCCGACGTACTGATCCTGGCCGGCGGGGTGTCGGTCGGGGCGTTCGACCTGGTGCCGGGCGTGCTGCGGGATCTTGGCGTCGAGTCGCACTTCCACAAGGTGCGGATGAAGCCCGGCAAGCCGCTGCTCTTCGGTACAAAGGGCGACAGGCTCGTCTTCGGGCTGCCGGGCAACCCGGTCAGCTCGTTCGTGTGCTTCGAGTTGTTCGTCCGGCCGGCACTGCGGGCGCTCTCCGGCCACCGCGACCCCGGGCCGATGACGACCACGTTGCCGCTGAGCGAGCCACTTACCGCGAAGAACGACCGCCCGACGTTCCATCCCGCTAAGCTGGAAGGGACGGCCGTGCGGCCTTTGCCGTGGTTCGGGTCCGCCGACCTGCGGGCGCTGCTGACAGCGGACGCCCTGCTGGCGCTGCCGCCGGGTGAGGTGCGACTCGACGCAGGGCAGCCGATTTCGGCGGTCGTGCTCTAACAAAGGCACGGCCGCGGATGACGCGGGTCTTCGATCGCGGATCACGACGCGGATAAAGATAAAGAGGAAGAGATGAAAGACAGGATCGTCAGGCCCGGGTCGTGGATCGCCCGAGTCCTGTCTTTCTATCCGCGCTCATCCGCGCCGGAGTCCGCGTCATCCGCGGCCCCTGCCTTCGTGACCCCCAAGGCCCGTGTCCTGCTGCCGGCGGTCGTGTCCGGCGCCCTCCTCTGGACGGCGTTCTTCCCGCTGGACCTCGGGCTGGTCGCGTTCATCGCGCTGGTCCCGTTCCTGACGCTCGTTCGCGCCGAGAATGTCGGTCCGACCCGTCGCTATCTCGCGGCGTTCGTCGGCGGGCTGGTCTTCTATGTGCTGGCCCTGAAGTGGATTCGCGTCGCCCACCCGATGATGATGTACTTCGCCTGGCCGGGGCTGTCGGTCCTCTGCGCCCTGTTCTGGCCGCTATCCCTGTGGCTGATCCGCAAGCTCGACCGGCTCAATCTGCCGCTGGCGGTGACGTTCCCTGTGGTGTGGGTGGCGCTGGAGTACTTCCGGGCGCACTTCCCTACCGGGTATCCGTTGTTGGAGTACGTCGGCCTGCACCAACTCACCGGGTTCGGCTGGTACGCGCTCGGCTACACGCAGCACAGCGTCCTGCCGCTGATCCAGGCGGCCGACCTCGGCGGCGTGTACCTCGTCTCCGCGGCAGTCGCGGCGGTCAACGGCGGCGTCTACGAGTGGGCGGTCCGGTCGAAGACGCTGCGGCGGCTGCTGCGCTGGCCGCCGGCGCCGCCCCGGCGGGAGTGGGTGCGCGAGGCGTACATCACCACCGGGGCCGTGGCGCTGCCGATGCTGCTGGTCTGCTACGGCACCATGCAACTCGTCCACCCGCCCTTCGAGAAGGGGCCGCGAGTCGCCGCCATCCAGGGCAACCTGCCGCAGGGCGACAAGATGCTTCGCGATGGCCTTGAACCGGGCGAGACGCCGACGGCCCGGGAGTACGAGCCGCAGGCCCGGCTGGCCGCCCGCGGCGGGCCGAACAGTCCCGCCCCGGACCTGGTCGTCTGGCCGGAGACGTGCTGGCCGGACGACTGGTTCGCCGTCCGCCCCGGCGTGCCCGACGACCCGAAGCTGCCAGACACTCCGAAGCGCGTCGCCGCCTACCAGAAGAAGCTCGGGGAGAAGGCAGCCGGGCTGACCGGCACGAACAACCTGCTCGGGCTGAACACCCAGGAGTGGGACGGCGCCGACTGGCGGCGGTACAACTCCGCGGTCCTGGTCCGGCCCGACGGCGGGTTCGCCGGGCGGTACGACAAGATCCACCTCGTCCCGTTCGGCGAGTACGTGCCGCTGAAGGCGTACTTCCCCTGGATGCAGACGTTCACCCCGTACGCGCAGACCCACGACTACAGTTGCACCCCCGGCGAGAACTGGACCCGGTTCGAGCTGCCGACCGCGAAGGGGACGTATCACTTCGGCGTGCTGATCTGCTACGAGGACACCGACCCGTCGATGGCCCGGAAGTACAACCCGGTGTC
Organism: Fimbriiglobus sp.; assembly: GCA_035539575.1. Lineage (GTDB taxonomy): Bacteria > Planctomycetota > Planctomycetia > Gemmatales > Gemmataceae > DASSAT01. The sequence goes on from DATLIF010000510.1 coordinate 17,644, forward strand.
GGGCCGGGGGCCGGGGGTGGACTTCCTGGTGAACATCTCCAACGACGGGTGGTTCGACGGCAGCGAGGAGCACGAGCAGCACCTGGCGGTCTGTCGGTTCCGGGCGGTGGAGGCCCGGCGGAGCGTGGTCCGGGCGGTGAACATGGGCATCTCGGCGCTGATCGACCCAGATGGTAAGGTGGTGGCGCTGCCGGTGGAGGAGTCGTGGGCCGCGTCGAAGCAGACGAAGGGCGTCGTCCGGGCCGACGTGCCACTGGACCGGCGCGGCAGCCTGTACGCCGCTGCCGGGGACTGGGTGTCGGCGTTGTTCTGGGGGCTGATCGTCGCCGGGTTGGTGACAGTAAGGGTGCGGACCAGGAGGCAAACAGCATGATCCGCGCGACCAGCGACGGGGTGCCGTACCGGGTGACGTTCACCGACGGCCGGTTCGCGGCGACCTCTGACACCACCGCGGCGAAGGGTGGCGGCGACGCCGGGTTCGGGCCGCACGAGTTGCTCGAAGCCGCTCTCGCCACCTGCTTGACCATCACACTGGAGAAGACCGCCCGGCAAAACGGGCTGCCGCTGGAACGCGCCGGGGCGACGGTCCAACTCGACCGCGGCCGGCCCGGCGAGCCGGTGCTGACCTACGAGTTGGAGATGCACGGTCCGCTAAACGACGAGCAGCGGCGACAGCTCACTGAGGCCGCGGCGAACTGTCCGGTGGGCAAGACCCTCACCGGGGCCATCTCGGTACGGCCCGGATGACTCCGCCGCTCCCGATTCGCCGACGGACGTGGCAGCGCTTCGCCTGGCGGTGGGCTTTCATACTTGGTCTGCTGTGGCTGGGGGCGGTCGTCGTGCTCAAGTCGCTCGAAAACCGGCTCGTCTACTTCCCGCTCCGCGCCGCCGAGTCGTGGGATCCACCGCCCGACCCGCGGACCGAGGACGTCTGGCTGACGGCATCCGACGGGACGAAGCTCCACGCCTGGTTCCTGCCGCACGACGGCCCCGGCGCGGTCCTCGTCAGCCACGGCAACGGTGGCAACCTGAGCCACCGCGGCGCCCTGATGAAGAACCTGCACCGGCACCTCGGCCGGTCGGTCCTCGCTTACGACTACCCCGGCTACGGCAAGAGCGACGGCCGGCCGACCGAGGCCGGATGCTACCTCGCCGGGGAGGCCGCGTACCGCTGGCTGACGGACGAGCGAAAGGTCCCGGCGGACCGGGTGGTACTGCTCGGCGAGTCGCTCGGCGGCGGGGTGGCGGTCGAGCTGGCGACCCGCCACGACCACGAGGCGCTGGTGTTGGTGTTCACGTTCACCTCGCTGCCGGCCGCCGCGAAGTGTCACTACCCCTGGGTGCCGTGCGGACTGCTGATGGCCAACCGGTTCGACAACCTTTCGAAGATCGGCCAGTGCCGACGCCCGGTCTTCATCACCCACGGCACGGCCGACGAGGTCGTTCCGTTTCGCCAGGGGGAGGAACTGTTCGCCGCGGCCAACGAGCCGAAGCGGTTCCTTCCGCTCGACGGGGTTACGCACAACGTGGACCTGGACGAGCGGTTCTACTTCGAGCTGGGTCGGTTCCTCGATGGCACGAAGTAGCGATTGCTCTTCCACTCCTTGCCCCGCTTCGCTACAACCCCACGCCTGAACCCGTCCGCTTCCCTTCCGGGAGGACACCCCATGTTCCGCGGGTGGACCATCCTCGCCCTGCTCCTGACCGCGTCCGCGGCGTCGGCCGACACGACACTGCGGTTCCGGTGGAAGCCGGGGCAGACCCTGACGTACTCCGTCCAGCAGACCACCACCGTCACCGAGACGACCATCGAGGACGGCACCAACAAGCCGGTCACCGCCGCCACGAAGACGATGCTCGCCCTGACCCGGCGCTGGGAGGTCAAGGCAGTAGACTCGACCGGCACCGCCACCCTGGAGATGGCGATCGCCGCCATGCGGCAGGAGATCGTCCGCCCCGGCCCGCTCGACAAGGCCGGCCAGCCGACCACCGACCGCACCGTCCTCGACTCGGCCACCGACGAGGGCCGGCAGCAGATGGCGGCGTTCCTGAATAAGCCGGTGCTGACCGCGAAGGTGGATGCCCGCGGCCAGTTGCTCGAAGCGAAAGCGGCGAGCGGGACCGCCGACCGCTTGCAGGCCGAGTTGCCGTTCCGGCTCGTCCTGCCGGAGCAGCCGCCCGTGGCCGGCGCGACCTGGGACCGAGCGTTCGCGATCAAGCTCGACCCGCCGCACGGCACCGGCGAGAAGTACGACGCGACCCAGACCTACACCCTCAAGGGCGAGAGCCAGGGGCACACCGTCGTCGGCGTGGCGACCGCGTTGAAGAGTCCGCCGAAGGACCCGGCCGAGATGCCGGGGTTGCTGCCGCTGCTGTGGGAAGGGGATGTCTACTTCCAGAAGGGGACCGGTCGCTACAGCGGGGCGCGACTGACGGTCAAGAAGGAGGTCGCGAACCACCAGGGGGAGGGGACGAAGTTCGTTTACGAGTCGCAACTCACCGAGGGGTTCTCGGAAAAATAGCCCCATCCCAGCGGCGGCGAGGGGTGGACGGCCCGGGATAATCTCTTGAAATCTCCCCACCCGGCGCGTACATTTATCAGCGCTGAGACGCGGGTGTAACTCAGTGGTAGAGTACCTCGTTGCCAACGAGGTTGTCGTGGGTTCAAGTCCCATCACCCGCTCTTGACCTTCGGGTCGGGATTCGCAGGGGCCGGCGGGTTTACCGCCGGCCCCTACTACTTCCCGGCCCGCACCGTTTCTATCATGTCCACACCCGGGCGGACGCCCGGCCGTAGCGACTCACCAGGAGCCGTCCGATGGCCACCGACGACACCCCCACCATCCCGACCGAAGAAGGCGAGACCGCCGTCGCCGCCCCGGAAGGGCCGATCAAGCTCCCTCAGCAGGTCGAGATCACCGACGCCGGCCCGTGCAAAAAGCACGTCAAGGTGACGGTCGAACGCGCCGCCATTGATGGCCGCATCGACGAGAAGTTCACGGACCTCATGGTCGAGAACCCGGCCCAGGTGCCGGGCTTCCGCCCCGGCAAGGCGCCCCGCAAGATCATCGAGCGGAAGTTCGCCAAGGAGATCGCTGGCGAGGTCAAGAACGAGATCCTGATGGCCTCGCTGGAGCAACTCGCCGAAGACAACATGCTCTCTCCGCTCAGCCCGCCCGAACTCGACCCGACCGCCGTCGTCATCCCCGAATCGGGACCGATGGTCTACGAGTTCGACATCGAGGTCCGGCCCGAGTTCGACCTGCCCGACTACAAGGGCCTCAAGCTCCGCCGCCCGACCCACGCCTTCTCCGACACCGAGGTCGAGAAGGAGTCCCGCCGGCTGCTGGAGCCCTACGGCACCATCGTCCCGAAGGACGGCCCGGTCGGCCTGGACGACCTGATCACCGCCGACCTCGTCATCAAGGGGCCGGACGGCAAGGAGGTCAACAAGGTCTCCGAGGTGCGGTTCAAGGTCGAGAAGCGGCTGGCCCTGTCCGACGGCGTGGCCGAGAACTTCGCCAAGCAGATCGGCGGGGCCAAGCCCGGCGACACCCGGACGGTGGACATCACCCTGTCGCAGGACGTGCAGAGCGAAGCCCTGCGGGGGACGAAGGTGCAGGCTGACTTCATTGTCAAGGACGTGAAGGCGGTCCGCATGCCGGAGCTGACGCCGGACGTGCTGACCGACTTCGGCGTCCGCACCCCGGAGCAGTTCAACGAGTTGGTCCGCACCCGGCTGGAACGTTACCTGGAGTACGTCCAACGGCAGGCGGCCCGGCAGCAGGTACTGCAGCAACTCGCCGGCGACGCCAAGTGGGACCTGCCGCGCGACCTCTTGACCCGGCAGGCCCGTAAGACCATGTCCCGCAAGGTCATGGAGATGCGCTCCGCCGGGATGACCGACGAGCAGATCCTCGGCCGCCGGCGGCTGCTGGAGCAGGACGCGGTCAAGAGCACCGCCGCGGCGCTGAAGGAGCACTTCGTGCTCCAGAAGATCGCCGAGACGGAGAAGCTGGAGATCGAGGACGCGGACGTCGATGCGGAGATCGACCGGATCGCCGACCAGTCCGACGAGAGCCCGCGCAAGGTCCGGGCCCGTATGGAGAAGGAAGACCTCATCGAGGCGCTGGCCACCGAGTTGCTCGAACGCAAGGCCCTGGACCTGGTGCTGGAGTCGGCCACGTACGAGGATTACGAGTTGAGCCCGGCCGAGAAGGACGAGGGGGAGGTGGCCACGGTAGACGCCCAGGTGGCCCCGCAGGCGGACGGCGAAACCCCTCCCGGCAACGGTTGACCGGCTGCGTAGAGTAGAGAAGGCGACCTGGAGAGCGGGGGCCGTCAGGCCCCCAATTTGTTGGCGAACGGCCGGCGTCAGCCGGCAGGTGCCGCCCGACTCCACCAGCCGGCTGACGCCGGCCGTTCACCCAGAAAGGCTGACCCCCATGACCCCGTTCGACCCGATGGCGATGGCCGGCCCGGTCCAGCCGGTTCTGCAGCGCTGGCGGGACATGTCCCGCCAGCGGACCATGACACTGGCCGACATGCTGCTGGAGAACCGGATCATCTTCCTCGGCAGCTCCCCGGAGACCGGCGGGGACC